>JAFWTP010000291.1 GCA_017518845.1 Neisseriaceae bacterium | reverse complement strand
GCCGTGCAGTGTTTTTGGGATAAATCAAATTTTAACTTCGCCTTACGCCTTATTATTGTGCGATTTTGATAGTCTGTATCAAGCAAATCTTATTTTTCAGGCTGCCTGAAAACTATTTATAAAAAAAATTCATACAATCCTACTATTTTTCATCATTTTTTTCATTATTATGCTTGAAATAGGGCGGATACTCGGGTTATCTTACTGTTTTTTAATATGATTGATTTTCAGGCAGCCTGAAAACACAAGGACGATAATATGAGCCAAGCACCACGCACACTCAGTTTTGAATTTTTCCCCCCCCGCAATGAGCAAGCACGCGAGCAGTTGAAAATCACGCGGCAGCAGTTGCGGCAATTTTCGCCTGCCTTTTTTTCTTGCACTTATGGTGCAGGCGGCAGCACGCGTGACGGCACGCTTTCAACCGTTACCGACATTATTCAAGACGGCTTAAACGCCGCCCCACACTTGGCGTGTATCGGGGCGAATAAGGCAGAATTGCGTCAATTACTCAACACTTACCGCGATTTGGGCGTTAAGCGAATTGTTGCTTTGCGTGGCGATATGCCGTCTGGTATGGGTTTGTTTGCACAGGACGATGATTTACTGCATGCGTCTGATTTGGTTCGATTTATTCGTCAAGAATACAATGATACTTTTCATATTGAAGTGGCTGCTTACCCCGAATTTCACCCCCAAGCCGACAGTGCCGAGCAGGATATTGCTCATTTTGTCGCAAAATGCCAAGCGGGGGCGGATTCGGCGATTACGCAATATTTTTATAATCCAGACGCTTATTTTTATTTTGTTGATGAAGTTGCCAAACAAGGTGTCAATTTGCCGATTGTACCGGGTATTATGCCGATTTCAGGTTTTGCAAAATTATCTCGTTTTTCAAACAGTTGCGGAGCAGAAGTCCCCCGCTGGTTGCGGCTGAAATTACAATCCTTTGCAGACGACAGTGCGTCTTTAAAAGCCTTTGGTTTAGATGTGGTAACGCAATTATGCGAAACGCTCTTGAAAGGCGGAGCACCTGGTTTGCACTTTTACACACTCAACAATGCAGGCACGGTTTCAACCATTTGCCAAAGATTGGGGCTTTAATCGTAGTGCGGGCAACTTACTGCCCATGCGTTTGATACAATTTCAGGCAGCCTAAAAAATTAAAATAGAAACGCCATACAAAAAAACTACTGTCATTACGAGCCGACAGACAGGCGTTAGCGGTTTCGCCGCTTACGCCTGTGTCGTTGCGAGATTGCGTAAGCAATCGTGGCAACCTATTTAATTGTATAGGCGTAGTCATCTTCTAACTACGGAGAACGACAACGCAAAAAAAACTTTCAGGCAGCCTGAAAAGGTATTAAAAAGCGTGTGCAATAAGTTACCCACGCTACGCTTGCTAATTATTTCGATTGCTCCTTATTTTGTTCATCAAGTTTTTCGGTTTGTTTTTTAGGTTTATCATAAACAGATACTGGTTTATCTGCCCATTGCTTTGCAATGGTATCTCCCCAATTATCTGAATAATAAAAAAATTCCCCACTTTGCCCTTTTTTTCTATACCAACTTATCGGTACATAGTCATCAGGTAACCATTGTTCTTGCTCTCTAACTTCTTGTTCTGAAAGAGAACTATCTTTACAACTTATATGTTGTTTTCGTTGCTCTGCATAAGAAAGAATGCTTTTCATATATATAAATCCGTCATATGATTTATCAGATAACTTTAGAAATTTTGGTACTCCTTCTCTTAAAGTGGAATTTAAATGGTGTTCAAGATTTGATTGTCTGCCAAATAATTGTGAATTAAATTTTGTTCTTTTCCATTCACCATTGACAACCTTATATTGACGATAGAAAAAATCACTATTCCAATTTTCGCAATGTGAAAAAGTAACAACAATATACCATTCATTATTTTCATTTTTATCCAATATTAAAGGTAACCACTCTTTATGCAACCAAGCAGGAGGAGGATTGGAAATATTCTTATCATCTACTTCAACTTTAATCCAATTTTTTGGAGTTACTTTTTGAAAAAACATATCTCTACCAAGATATATATTTACTGTTTGTTTTACAATAATAATTTCTCCATTATTTAATTGCACTTCTTCATGCCACACAACATCTTTTGTTCTTGAACAAGAAGACAAAAACAAAACAACAACGGATAATAGAAAATAATTAAATATTTTAGTTTTCATCATAACTTCTATAATAAATAAACACGATATTAAACAAACTTTTCAGGCAGCCTGAAAAGGTCTTAAAACGCTGCCTGAAACTTTTTACAATCGTTTAGCACTCATAATTTGGGGAATGCTTTGAATGTCGTGCAGAATTTGATTGAGTTGTTCTGTGTCGGTAACGCTTAATCCAAAACGCATTTCTACAAAGTCGCCTTTACCTTCGGGTTGCGGGGGCATTTCGACATTTTCGATATTCGCATTGTGGGCAGCGATTGAGCCTGCGAGTGTGGCTAATAAACCAGGTTGGTCTTGGCTCATCACAGAGATTTTGGTGCTGAATTTACCGTCTTTGCCGATTGCTTACCAGTCGGCATCTAATTGATTTTCCACAGGAATACGGAATAGGTTTTCGCAGGTGTCGCTGTGGATAATCAAACCTTGTTCGGGGATTAGGGCGGCTTTAATCGCATCGCCTGGTATGGGGTTGCAACAAGTGGAAATGTGAATATTGCCCACAGGGCTGCCTGAAATTTTAATCGGTGAAAGTTTGGTTTTACCGCCAAATTTTTCGCCTGCAATTTCAGCAATTTGCATGGCAACTGCCACAGGCAATAATCTGCCCATGCCGACATCGTACAACACATCTTCAAAGCGAATGTTTTTGCTTTGTAAATCGGCTAAATATTTGTTTTTAACGGTTTCGGACACTAATAAGCGTTGTGGCAGTAATTGTTGTAGGGCTTGTTGCAACAGTTTTTCGCCCAACATAATGGCGTCTTCGCGACCCATATTTTTCAGACGAGAACGAATGGAACTTCTGGCTCTGGCACTCACCACAAAACTTAACCACGCAGGATTAGGCTGGGAGTCTTTGCGGGTGATGATTTCAATCGTGTCGCCTGTGTGCAAGCGATGACGCAGTGGCACGGGGTTGCCATTGACTTTTGCCCCCACGCAAGAATGCCCGATGTCGGTGTGAATGGCATACGCAAAATCGACAGGCGTAGAACCCCTTTGCAACACCAAAATTTTGCCGTTGGGCGTAAAAAGATAAATTTCGTTTTGGTATAAATCCACTTTAATGTGTTCGGAAAATTCAATCGCATTGCCGCTATCTTCTTGTAATGCCAAGATATTTTGTAGCCATTGACGGGTGCGTAAAATGGCGGTATCACGCACTTCGCCTGTGCGATTTTGGTATAGCCAGTGGCTGGCAATGCCGTATTCGGCGGTTTGATCCATAGCAGGCGTGCGAATTTGCACTTCAATCGGCACGCCTTTAATGCCGATAAGCGTGGTGTGCAAACCTTGATAGCCATTGCCTTTGGGCAGGGCAATAAAATCCTTAAAGCGACCTGGGCGTGGTTTATATAAAGCGTGTAACGCACCCAGCGTGCGATAACAATCGTCTGGACTACGCACAATAATCCGCAAGCCGTATAGATTGCACACTTCGCGAAAGCGTTTGTGGCGGCTTTTCATCTTATTGTAAAGACTGTATAAATTTTTGTGCCGCACTCTGATTTTGGCTTCAATATTGCAAGCGGCAAGTTGCAGTTGAAACGCACGAATGATTTCTTCTATGACATCTTGGTGTTCGTTTTGCCAGCGTTGTAAAGCTGCCTGAAAAACCGTGTAGCGGTGTGGGTGAATGTTGTAAAACGACAAATCCTGCAATTCACGATACACAGGGTTCATACCGATACGGTTTGCCAAAAGGGCATAAGTTTCAATGGTTTCGCGTGCGATGCGGCGGCGTTTGTCAGGACGCATCGACCCCAAAGTTCGCATATTGTGCAAGCGGTCGGATAATTTGACAATCAACACACGAATGTCTTTGACCATTGCCAACACCATTTTGCGGAAACTTTCCGCTTGGTGTTCTATGTGATTGTTAAAATTGATTTTTTCTAATTTAGATAAGCCATCAACCACTTCGGCAACCGTGCCGCCGAAAAAATGAGCCAACTCGGTTTTGGTAGTGCCTGTGTCTTCCAAAACATCGTGTAACAAAGCACTGATAACGGTTTTGGCATCTAATTTCCATTTTGCCACTTCGGTGGCAACCGCAATCGGGTGGGTGATATACGGTTCGCCCGACTGCCGCGTTTGCCCCTTATGTTTGATAAACGCATAATCGCAGGCTTTGGCAATTAAATCGAAATCGTCCGCACCAAAATACGAGGCAGCCTGAAATAAGGTGTCTTTGGCTTGTTGCGACACAGGGTCGTAAAGTGGTGCGGCAGGGTCGGACATAACAACACCTATTGACGGCGTTTCAAAATGCTTTTGTTGATTTGACCTGTGGCAATTTCACGCAGGGCGGTTACAGTGGGTTTGCTTTTGGCTTCTTCAACCAAAGCGGTTGCCCCGCCTGCGAGTTGTCTTGCACGCGTGGCAGCCGCCAGCGTCAGTTCAAATTGATTTTCAATGTGTGGAATACAATCTTCTACGGTTACTCGTGCCATAGTTTTATTTACCTTTTCAAAAAATTATTGCATTAACGAAATTAAAGCCGCATTGTTATTGCTTTGGCGTAAGCGTGTGGCATAAACAATGTGCATTAAATCTTGGGTTGCCGTGGGCAAGTCGTCATTGACAACCAAATAATCAAACAAAGAGGCTTGTTCAAATTCGCCGCGTGCATTTTGCAAACGCAAGGCAAGTTGTGCTTCATCTTCCGTACCGCGTGCTAATAAGCGTTGTCGCAAAGCGTCCATTGTGGGCGGCAGAATAAACACGCTCACTGCGTCAGGCATTTGACGGCGAACTTGTTCTGCCCCTTGCACATCAATTTCTAAAATAACATCAATGCCTTGATTGCGGATTTTTTCGACTTCTGCGGCAGAAGTGCCATAATAATGATTATGCACCCGTGCGTGTTCGATAAACGCTCCATCGCCTATCATTTGCTCAAAAGTTGCCGTATCCACAAAATGATAATGCACGCCGTTAATTTCGCCTTCACGCGGCTTACGAGTGGTGTGCGAAACGGCAACCTGAACGCAATCATTGACCGCAGCCAAAGCCGCAGTCAGCGAAGTTTTGCCCGTACCAGACGCGGCAGATACCACAAAAACATTGCCTTTGGCAGTCATTTTTTACTCCTTTATCAGGGCGGTTGAAAGCGTTTTCTATTATGCCACAAATAACGATTGTTTCGCACTATTTTACACATAAAATCTGCGATAAAAACAACGAATGAGACAGTTTCAGGCAGCCTGAAAAATATTTTTTGTTATCGATTGCCTGCCGTAGGGTGGGTCTCCAACCCACCATTGCCCCGTAGGGGCAAATACAACGATTTGATTTTCTAAAATGTTTTTTATTATCAATGTGTTGTGCGGTTATCTGCCGTAGGGTGGGCATGTCAGCCCACCATTGTCCCGTAGGGGCAAATATAATGATTTAATTTTCTAAAATGTTTTGTATTATCAACGCCTATCAGCGTTGTGGTGGGACTGACACGCCCACCCTACGCCCCTGCTGTCATTGCGAGCCGTGATTTATCACGGCGTACGCAATCTCCTAACTATGAAAAACAAATCGCACGACTACCGCCGTAGGGTGGGCATTCCTGCCCACCATTGCCCCGTAGGGGCAAAAATAATGATTTAATTTTCTAAAATTTTTTGTGTTATCAACACCTATCGGCGTTGTGGTGGGCTGGGAAGCCCACCCTACGGCAGGTTTAATCTTTTGTTTCAGGCAGCCTGAAAATATTTCCCTGATTGATTTGCATTATAGTCGGTTCACAGCAAAAACAGGCAAGGCGGTGAGACGCAGACAGTATGGATAATACGGCAAGGCGAACCAACGCGGCATGATTTTGCTGTGAATTGACTATAAAAAACGGACATATTGCTATGTCCGTTATTGTGCTGAAACAATTTAGGTATCCAAAGAATTGAACATAGATTCGGCTTCTTTGTAAATCGGGCTGTCGGGTGGGCAACTGTCCAAAATATCCACCAATACTTCCAGCGTACCTTCGGTATCGTCTTGCGATAAGTACATTTTTGCCAATTCCAATTTTGCCAACAGTGGCGCGTCTTTGTCGTCTGTGGATAAGGGTGCAGGTGGCGGTGTTTCTTCTGCCACTGGTGCAGGCACTTCTTCTGCCACAGGAGCGGCAACTTCTGCCACAGGAGCGGCAACTTCTGCCACTTCTTCTGCGACTTCTGCCACAGGTTCTTCTTCCACAATTTCGGTTGCCACGGGAATGGTGGGTGTTTGTTCCACGGCTTGTTCTTCTGCGGTTGGGGCAGGGGGTTCTTCCGCAACCACTTCAAGGGCAGGTTCTTCGGCAACCATTTCAACCGCAGGTTCTTCTTCAACCACTGCCAAAGCAGGTTCTTCGGCAACCACTTCTTCAACCGCAGGTTCTTCTTCAACCACAGCCAAAGCAGGTTCTTCTGCGGCAACAGGCATAATTTGTTCGATAACCGATTCAACCGCTTGTTCAACCAAATCAGCCGCTTCGGGTTCGCTTGCTAATTCGGCAACAGGTTCAACCACTTCTGCGGTGGTTTCTGCTACGGTTTCAACAGGCGGCACTTCTTCTGCCACTTCCACAGCAGGTTCTTCAACCGCAGGAACTTCTGCCATAGGTGCAGGTGGTTCTTCCACAGCCATTGATTCACGCAGAGATTCCGAAATATTTAAGTCAGAATCCAAACGCATTAACGGTGCAGGTTGATATTGACGCAGGGGAACAGGTTCTTCGTAGTTTTCGTCTTGGGCAGCCGATTGAACGGTTTCAGCCACAGGGGTGTCGTCCAAGATGAAATCCAAACCGATATTCGGGTCAAACGCCAATTTTTGTTTTTCGCCTTCTTGCAGTGCATCTTCCACAGACGGAACACGGCGAGACGGTTCTTGTGTCAGTTCATCAACTTCAACAGGTGCGTCAATCACGCCTTCTTGTTGCAGAACTTCTTGAAGTTTTTCCGCAGGGTGTTGCAAATCGTTTTCCGAGAAGTCGAAATCGAAAGTGTTGTCAGGTGTTTCAACATATTCGGGTGGTGTGTATGCCGCAGTTTGCGAACTTGGGCTGGTGGGTTCAAAATTCACCACAAATTCGTTGTCGTTTGTTTGTTCGACTGTATCACCACTGTCTAATGTTTGCATATCCAATGCAGGCATTTCAACTTGTGGTGCTACTACTTCGGCTACTTCGTCTGCCACGGTTTCAATGGTTTCCATGGTATCTTCAACCACGGGTTCTTCTGCCATGACAGGAGCAGATTCTTCAACCATTTCAACCACTTCATCAGCAACTTCATTAGCCACTGTGAGTGCAGGTTCTTCTGCTTGTGGTGCAAACGCAACTTCTTCTTCGGGCTTGCTAATGTCTAAATCGGGCAGTTCAATCGCCGATTCTTCTTCTGCCACTTCTTCTTTGGGCAAGGTTGCCGCAGGTGCGTCAGGAGCAGGGAAGAATTTGTCTTTCAGAGAAACGGTTTCTTCTTCTTCTGCCATTTCAGACGGTTTGACGACTGTGCCTGCAACACCGCCTGTGGCAGGTTTTGCCGCAGGTTTGTCGTCTTCGTCATCGCCCCCTTTGCGGCGTGCCAATAAGAAACCAGCGATAATTGCTAACAACAGTAAGCCGCCTGCGATATATTTAACCGCCCCGCCTTTCTTTTCGGCCTGTGGTTCGGGTTCTGCTTGAACAGCAGGGGGCTGTTCAGGTGCAGGTTCGGCAACAGGAGTTTCAGGAGCAGGTTGTTGCTCGCTTGCGGCTTGTTCGGCGGCTTGCTGTGCTTGTTCAGCGGCGGCTTTCTCTGCGGCTTCTTGTTGTGCTTTTTCAAGAGCGGCTTTTTCTTCCGCTGCTTTTTTCGCTTGGGCTTCTTGTTCTTTTTTCAGTTGTTCAGCGGCTGCTTTTTCTTCCGCCTCTTTTTTGGCTTGTGCTTCTTGTTCTTTTTTCAAGCGTTCGGCTTCGGCTTTTTCCGCTTTGGCTTTTTCTTCTGCCTCGCGTTTGGCTTGGGCTTCTTGCTCTTTTTTCAGTTTTTCTTGGGCGGCTTTTTCAGCGTCTGCCTCTTTTTTGGCTTTATCGGCTTCGGCCTTGGCGGCAGCTTCGGCTTCTTTTTTCGCTTTATCCGCGGCGGCTTTTTCCGCTAATTTTTTCTCAATGTTGGCAATTTCGTCCGCAGTCGGAATGGTTAGCACCGCACCGCTTTTCATACGGGCAGAATTGCCATTCACAAAGGCGTTGGGGTTTTTATCGACAATCGCTTGAATTTTTTGATTAACAGACGCTTTGCTGGCGGTCATTCTTTGGGCAATCGAACGCACGGTGTCTTTCTTTTGCGTGGTGTATTTGCCGCCCAAAGCAATGCCTGTGTCTTTGGTTTCTTCGGCTTTTTTTGCGTCATCGGCAGGTTTTTGTTCTTCCGCTTTTGCTTCTTCTTTGGGTTCTTCTTGTTTGGGTGCAGGTCTTAATGCCACAGAATACAAACGCACGCTGTCGCCCGCACGCACGGACAAGGAAGTGATTTCTTCGTTAATCGGTGTGGAACTGGTGATGACCAATACAGGATTTTCTTGGTCGCCCGATACGCGAACGCTTAACGGCACGCTGCCTGACGCAGAATACGCACCGTTTAATACGGCGGCTTCGGCTTCTTCACCCGTTAAGGCAACGGTGGCAGAAAGCGGCTCACCTTGTCCTGATTGCACACGAATGTTGCCAATGCCTGCACTGGCAACCCACGGAGTAGCCAACAGGGCGGCTGTGGCTAATGCTTTGGATACAGCATTCAAATGAAATATTGTCTTCAAGATTGTTCCCCATTACATCAAAATAGTATTTAATGTATCGAAATTTATGTCCAATGGTATGCAAGATTAAAGCAAAAACAAAGTTTTTTCAATCTTTAATATACATTTTTCATCAATTTATTACAGATTGATGATTTTTTTGCACTAAATTTAGTGTGCTTGTTAGGGGCAATGGTGGGTTGGAAACCCACCCTACGGCGTTTCAGGCTGCCTGAAATATGCGGTATGGTTAATAATATTATTTTAAAACAATAATTTTGAAGTTTATCAACCGTAATTATTTTCAGGCTGCCTGAAAGAGTAATCTAACCACTTTTGCCCTTCTGCTGTGCCAAATTGTCTAAATATTGCTCATCAATATTGCCTGCCAAGTATTTGCCGTTAAAGCAAGAAGTGTCAAAACCTTGTATGGCAGGATTGAGTTTGGCAACGCATTGTACTAATTGTGCCAAGTCTTGAAACACCACGCCGTCTGCACCGATTTCGGCAGCGATTTGTTGTGCGTTTTTGCCGTTGGCAATCAGTTCGGCTTTGGTAGGCATATCAATGCCATATACATTTGGATAACGCACTTCGGGGGCGGCGGACGCTAAATATACTTTTTTTGCCCCTGACAGGCGTGCCATTTCGACAATTTCGCGGCTGGTTGTGCCACGCACGATTGAATCATCAACTAATAACACATTTTTACCTCTAAATTCGCAATCAATCGGCGACAGTTTTTGTCGCACTGATTTTTTTCGTACTGCTTGACCAGGCATAATAAATGTGCGTCCGATATAGCGGTTTTTAATCAATCCTTCACGATAAGGCAAATCCAAATGCCTTGCTAATTCTAATGCAGACGGACGACTGGTGTCGGGAATCGGCATGACCACATCAATATCGTGCGGCAGTTCGGTTTTGACTTTTTGTGCCAAAATCGCCCCCATTTCTAAACGGGCTTGATACACGGAAACGCCGTCTATCACTGAATCGGGACGGGCAAAATAGATATATTCAAATAAACATGGGCAAAGTTGTGATTTATCGGTGCAAATTTGTGCTTTTAGGCTGCCTGAAAAGTCGATAAATACGGCTTCGCCTGGGGCTATATCACGCACAATTTCAAAACCTGTGGCAGAAAAAGAAACCGATTCGGACGATACGGAATAATCAAAACTGCCACTTGCGTTGCGTCTTTTGCCTAAAATTAAAGGGCGAATGCCAAATGGGTCGCGGAAAGCAAGCAGTCCATAGCCTGCAATTAAAGCCACAGCGGCGTATGCACCTGAAACGCGTTGGTGCAAGGTGCGTACGGCGTTGAAAATAATTTCGGGCGTGAGTTTTTTGTGGTTGCTGTTTAAGACGGATTTTTCTAATTCAAAAGCCAAAACATTGAGCAGAATTTCTGAATCGGAAGTGGTGTTAATGTGGCGAAAATCTTTGTTGATAACATCAGATACTAATTGTTCGGTGTTCGTGAGATTACCATTGTGGGCGAACGATATACCAAACGGCGAATTGACATAAAACGGCTGGGCTTGTTCGGGGTCGTTGCGATTGCCCGCTGTGGGATAGCGTACATGAGCAATGCCTGCGTTGCCTGTTAAATCACGCATATTGCGGGTGTGAAACACATCACGCACCATACCTATGCCTTTGAAACTGCGAAACATTTTGCCGTCAAAAGTGGTAATCCCTGCGGCGTCCTGCCCACGGTGCTGCAATACCTGCAAACCGTCATAAATTTCTTGATTGACAGGCGTTGCTGCCACAATACCTAATATGCCACACATAGTGTTATTCCTTGTTGCTTTCAGGCTGCCTGAAAAGCGGTAAATAGGCTGCCTGAAAAAAATATTTCACTTGATTTATGCTTAAATGGATAAACACAGTGAAAAAGTTTCCGAGTTTTTTGCCCTGCGATTATCTCAAAATTTTATCTTCTTGGGGCGAATTTCGTTTGGGCTGCTGTCAAACACTGTTTCAGGCTGCCTGAAAGATTATTTCTTCATATTATTTTCAGGCAGCGTTTCTGTTTTTTCATTTGCATTAGGCAAAGTTTGTGGCGTTTTGGGAATTGCTGGAATATTGTTTTTGATATAACCCGAAGTGTTGGGAATATAAGGTAAAAGGCGTTTGCCTAAATATTCAAATGCGGGGGCAGAAATGGCGTTTTGCCACTCTGCGTGTTGCGTCAAAGGGGTGTGCGAGAGTGGAATAACCGCAACGGTAACGCAGGCTATGCCTTTGATTGTGCCGATGATACCGCCTAATAAGCGGTCGATTTCGCCCAAACCGATGAATTTAACAAACTTGGTTAAAAGTTTATTGAGGGCAAACATCAGCACGAAAACGGCACAGAATATCAGCAAAAAGGCGGCGGCGTTTGCCAAGTCTCGGTTTTGCATAAATGCAAAAACCGTTGCTCCGACAAAAGGGCAGAACGCCCAGCCTAATGCAATGCCCAAAACCCAGCGGGCAATCGACACCACTTCGCCAACAAATCCGCGAAAAACGGAAATAATGGCGAAAATGGCGATGACGATTAGGGCGATAATGTCGAATAATGTCATTGACTTACAATCATAGCGTCAAATTTATGCGTTTTGGCACTGTTGCGGATTTTTTCCGCTTCGGCTTTATTCAAAGCACCAGAACGCACGCGATACACGGTATTGCCGTTTTTATCTTTGCCTTGCTGAATTTGCGATGATATGCCCACTTGGGCGAGTTTGGCTCGTTGTGTATCGGCTTGTGCTTGGGTTTTGAACGCACCCATTTGCACAAAATAGTTGCCGCCGACTTTGCCTTCCAAAATATCTTTGGGCGATGGTTTTGCCGATTTTTCAGGCTGCTTGGCGGTTTTTTCAGGCGTTTTTTGCGGTTTTTCCGCAGGTTTCACGGGTTTGGTTTCGGGTTTTTTCTCTGTTTTTTCAACAGGTTTTACAGGTTTGGGTTCAACCTTTTGCTCGCTTGGCGTGTCGATTACAGGGTCAGACGGCAATTCGGGTTGAGCCACTGTGTCGATAATAATCGGCTCTTGTGCAGGTTTTTCAGGCTGCGTTTCTTCTTGTGGGGGCGGTAAATCCGCAGGTTTTTCAACAGGTTGCGTTTTGCCTGCGATTTTTACTTCGGGCTCTTGCGGCGGTGTTTTTTTATCGGTAACCGCAAGCAAAATCAAAGCAATAGCGGCAACCAACACAATCGCTCCGATTAGGCGATTGCGGTTTTTGCGTTTGAGTTGTTCGTATTCTTCACGAGTATCCATTGTAGGGCTTTCCTTAATATTGTCGTGCCGACATGGTTTCGGCTACGGTATGAAATGAACCAAAAACGACTATTCTATCATTTTCGTTAGCATTATTGAGTGCAGTTTCCCACGCTTTTTTTACATGGTTAAAAATAGTGATTTTATCCGCTGATATGCCTGCACCGATTAAGGCTGCCTGAATATTTTCCGCCGTTCTGCCACGCGGCAAATCTAATGGTGCAATATACCATTCATCAAATTCTTCTTTAAGAATATCAATAACTTGATTCATATCTTTATCAGCAAGCATAGAAAAAACCGCTGTGCGTTTTTGGGCAAATGGCAATTTGCGTAAGTTTTTCTTTAAGGCATACGCTGCGTGCGGATTGTGTCCGACATCTAAAACACGAATCGGTCTCCCTGCCAAAACCTGAAAACGCCCTGCATTTTCCGCAAGCAATAAACCTTGCCGAATGGCTCCATTATCCACAGGCAGGTGGTTAAATAAACATTCAATCACCGCCAAAGAAACCGCGGCATTGTTGAGTTGATAATCGCCCCGCAAGGCAGGAATGGGCAGAGCGTTTCTTTTTTTGGCGTTCAGGCTGCCTGAAAGATTTTCAGACGGTTGAAATTGAAAATTCCATTGTTTTTCATCTTTATACGCAATATCAAAATCTCGCTTAAACGATAATAAATGCGTGCCGATTTTTTGAGCATAATCCAGCATTGATTTAGGCGGCGGATTCTGCCCGCAAATCGCAGGTTTATCGGCACGAAAAATGCCTGCTTTTTCAAACGCCACTTGTTCCACAGTATCGCCCAAAAAATGCTGATGGTCTAAATCAACCGACACCACAGCCGCCACATCGCTGTCCCAAGCGTTTGTTGCGTCTAATCGTCCGCCTAAACCCACTTCCAAAATCATCACATCAACTTGGGCTTCTATAAAAATCAGCACGGCGGCGAGTGCATTAAATTCAAAATAGGATAGGGCGGTTGAACCGCGAGATTGTTCAATTTTTTCAAAGGCTTGAATAATAGTATTATCATCAACAGGCTTGCCATTTATGGCAATGCGTTCGTTAAACCGCAACAAATGCGGACTGGTGAGCGTGCCAACCTTGTAACCTGCTTCGCGATAAATCGCCGTTAAAAACGCACACACCGAGCCCTTGCCATTCGTGCCGCCGACACTAATCACAGGGCAAACAGGGTGTAACGCCATAGCGTTTTTCACCTGTGTGATTCGTTCCAAACCCAAATCAATCTTACCGCCATAAACCCCGTCTTCTAAATCGGTAAGCCATTCTTCTAACGATTTTTGCTGTGTTGTCATCGGTTTTTTCCTGTTGATAATGCGTTTCAGGCAGCCTGAATGCGTGTTCAAGCATATAAAAAAGAATGGCGGATTATATCAGGTGAAACAAATATACGAAAAATGAAAATGTTGATTGAGTATGATAAAAAAATGGTTTAACTTCGCCTTACGGCTCGTAGAAACTTCGGTTTGATTGCTTCGCAATCCATTGATTTACTTCGTAAATCAATTATTTGCACTTCGTGCAAATAAACCTTGTTTTAGTTTCACTTCGTTCGCAGAAACTTTGGTTTGATTGCTTCGCAATCCACTTTAACAAACTGCGTTTGTTAAAGGTTGATACTTTGTATCAACTAAACCTTGTTTTCAGGCTGCCTGAAAACAACAACGGTAATTTGACATATCATTATTTTTCATATAAAATTTCGCCCTTTTCAAACCTTGCTTTCCGTTTTTATCGCATAGCGGAAAGTTTTTAATAGCCATAAGGAGCATTTATGCGACATTACGAAATCGTTTTTATCGTGCATCCTGACCAAAGCGAACAAGTGTCCGCAATGGTCGAACGCTACAAAAACACCATTACTGAAAAAGGTGGTGTGATTCACCGTTTGGAAGACTGGGGTCGCCGTCAGTTGGCTTACCCCATCAACAAATTGCACAAAGCACATTATGTTTTGATGAACATTGAATGTACCTCCGAAACCGTGGAAGAATTGGAAACTGCTTTCCGCTTTAACGATGCGGTGTTGCGTCATTTAACCATCAAAATGAAACACGCCGAAACCGCGGCATCTCCGATGATGAAAGAAGAAAAAAGCAAAAATCTTCTCACAGGTCAAACAGGTGGCAAAGCCGAAACCGTAGCGGTTGAAGTTACTGAAACCGTGGTTGTGGAAGAAGTATAAACTTTGAGCAATAATATCTGTTTAGAAGCCGTGATTATTTCGCAAGAACCTTTGCGATATACGCCAAGCGGCACGCCTGTGTTAAGTTTGCTGTTGGAACATTCTTCCGCACAAATCGAAGCAGGACAAAGCCGCAAAACTGCTTTTACCATTTCTGCCAAACAAATTAACCCTGCAAACAACAGTGTTTTGAATGTGGGCGATAAAGTGAAAGTGGTAGGCTTTTTGAATAGCAAAAGTCATCGCAACCCTGAACTGATATTACATATCCAACACATTGAACGAATTGAATAAAGGTTAAACAAATGGCACGACAAACATTTAAACGCAAAAAATACTGCCGCTTTACCGTGGAAGGCATTAAAGAAGTCGATTACAAAGCGGTTGATATTTTAAAAGATTTTATCGCCGAAAACGGCAAAATCATTCCTGCCCGCATTACAGGCACCAAATCGTATTATCAACGCCAACTTTCTACCGCCATTAAACGGGCAAGATTCTTGGCATTGTTGCCTTACACCGACCAACATAAATAATAAGGAGACACCATTATGCAAATTATTTTGTTAGAAAAAGTCGGTTCTTTGGGCGTTTTGGGTGATGTGGTGAATGTGAAAAACGGCTACGCACGCAATTATTTAATTCCACAAGGCAAAGCCAAACGCGCTAATAAAGAAAACTTGGCAGAATTTGAAGCACGCCGTGCAGAATTTGAAGCCCGTCAAGCAGAAATCTTGAAAGCCGCTAATGACAGCAAAGAAAAATTAGACGGTCAAACCATTACCATTGCTCAAAAAGCAGGTATGGACGGCAGATTGTTCGGCTCGGTTACCACTTCTGATATTGCTCATGCAGCACAAGGCTTGGGTGTGGAAATCGCTCGCTCAACCGTTCGTTTGCCTGACGGTCCTTTGAAAGCAGTTGGCGAATACGACATTGAAATCGCCTTGCACCACGACGCCGTGGCAAATGTGAAAATTGCCGTTGTGCCTTTGGACGATAAATAATTTTGATTGTGGGTAATGCTTGAAAAAATCATCTTTCAGGCAGCCTGAAAATCATAGTCGATTCACAGCAAAACCATTCAGCGTTGGTAAAGCCTTGCCGTATTACCTATACTGTCTTCGGCTTCACCGCCTTGACTGCTTTTGCTGTGAAGCGACTATAAAAATCAAGACGCTTTCGATTGTGTTTTAATCGAAAGCGTTTTTTTGCTTTTCAGGCAGCCTGAAAAATATGCTTTTCTTTTGCATTGCAAAATGAATTGTGCGATTTTATATTGCACTGCAATGCGTTTCCAAAACGCAGCATTTTTTATATAATTTATTGATTTAATGGAATAAAAAATTTTTTAGGCTGCCTGAAAAATGGGCGTGAAAATTATTTTATTGTTTAATAACAATGCGGTGCAATACAGTTTATTCGTCATCATTAGAAAAAAAGGAGTATCATTTTATCTCAAATAAACATACTCTGATAAAGGTGATGAAAATGTCGAAATCCAATCGTACTGCATTTATTTATCACACCGCTTGCTTGGGTCATAATATGGGTGAGGGACACCCTGAATCGCCCAATCGTTTAGCAGGTATTAAGCAACGCTTAATGGAGGAGGGTGTGTTTGGGTCTTTGTATTTGGTCGAAGCACCTGTTGGAAATACAGAAGACTGGTTGCGTGTGCATGATGAACAATATGTCAAAGCCTTGTTTGATTCTGCACCGACCACAGGAACAAACCGTTTGGATAGCGATACCGCAATGAACAGTGGCACCATTCCTGCCATTCAATATGCCACAGGAGCCGTGGTTAAAGCGGTGGATATGGTGATGAATGACGAAATTCTTAACGCCTTTTGTGCCATTCGTCCGCCTGGACACCATGCAGGTCGTGATTTTCCAATGGGTTTTTGCTTTATCAATAATGTCGCTGTGGCAGCGGCGTATGCTATGGAAAAATACAATCTGTCGCGTGTGCTGATTGTGGATTTTGATGTTCATCACGGCAACGGCACGGAAGATATTTTCAAAGACGATGAACGGGTGATGTTTCTGTCTGTCTTCCAGCACCCATTTTTCCCATACAGCGGCGATAAGCAAATTGGCTCTAACCCCAATATTATTGGTATGCCTATGCCCGAAGGCACAGGCGGCTTGGAATTTCGCGAGAAGTTTTTGGAAGAGTGGTTGCCCAAAATCAACGAGTTTCAACCTGAAATGGTGTTTATCAGTGCAGGTTTTGACGCACACAGTGATGACGATATGGGCAGTTTCACCTTTACCGAAGCCGATTTTGCGTGGATTACGCGTCAATTAAAATGCTGGTCGAAGAAAAATTGCAACGGTCATTTGGTGTCAGTGTTAGAGGGTGGCTACGATGTTGATCCATTATCCCGTGCCGCAACCGCACACATACGCACACTGCTTGACCAAGACGCATGCAGTCAAGCCGTTCAGGCAGCCTGAAAGGGGTTTGGAATAAAAAAACGGTATGTTAGGCATATCGTTTTTTTATGGTAGATTTATGGCTGAATAAATTACAATGCAGTCAGTTGTCCGAAGAAATCGGATAACTGAAAATGCGTGCGGCTGACGGAAAAATAAAAAGTTACTGTCATTGTGAGCCGTTATGAAATAACGGCGTACGCAATCTCCTTGTTATAGAAAACGACAATGCAAAAAATCTTTCAGGTAGCCTGAAAATTAACAGCAACGCCATACAAAAAAATTACTGTCATTGCGAGCATTGCCAAAGGCAATGCGTACGCAATCTCCTGACTATGGAAAATGCACCTATCCGAAAAACGGCAATGCAAAAATATTTTGGCTTACGCCGAACTTCGTTTCAGGCAGCCTGAAACTTTGTTTTTCCGTTAAAATATCGCCTAATTTTAAGCAATCACTTTCACAGGAACGAAGATTATGGCACGCTTTCTTACAGAAGATGAAGTTAGAGATACAGATAAGATTGCACTTGGATTTAACGAAAAAGAGCAAGGTGTTCAACAGGGAACTGGACAAATTACAACTTTTAACAAGTTAGGTATCAAAGGCATATCAGATAAACCTGACGGTTGGTATATTCCTGACAACAAAAACGCAGTTGCTATAATTCTTGAAACAAAAAATTCAAACGAAGATATACACACCAAAAAATGTGTTGATGAAATCAAAAAAAATTGCAATATTCTTCAAAACGCAGGATATACGAAAGTAGTCGGTATTCTTCATAACGGATATAAAACACTTGGTTTTTATAATAATGAACCGATTGATATTCCTGATGAAATTCAACATAAACAATTCTATATCAATCTTATCAATAACAAAGGATTAGATAAAAAAAATATTTTTGATACAACAAAGAGTATCAACAATAATCTTCATGTCAATTTTGGTGTTAAAAATTTATATCATCGAATGATTTTTACCGCTTGTGCATTGGTTGCTGAAAGGTATGGAGCAAAACTTAAAGGTTTGAAAAACAGAGAATTTTCTATGCTTCATACTGAAATTTTGAGCACAATCAACAAGTCGTTGCAAGGTGATAAGCGTCAAAATACAAAACTTCACATTCTTGAAACAGTGTATGCCAAGATTGAAATGAATTATTGTGAAAATCAACAAGCGATTAACGAATTTATTGATGATGTATGTTCTATATCTGATTCAATCAATTCTAATGAGTGGCGTGGCGAAGATGTGATGGGCATTTTCTTTCAAGAGTTCAACAGATATAAGAAAAAATCAGAAGCAGGACAGATATTTACGCCAGAACACATTACATCGTTGATGTATCGTTTAATTGGTGTAACACAAAATGATTATGTTGGTGATTTCTGTTGTGGTTCAGGTGGATTTCTTGTGAAATCTATGTCTAATATGATGAAAGAAGCAGGTGGTTATGATACAAACAAGGCAAAAGAAATTCGCAGAAATCATCTGTTTGGCATTGAATGGGATAAAGAGATTTACGCACTTGCTTGTGCAAATATGCTGATACATAAAGACGGTAAAACAAATCTTGAACAAACAGATATGCGGTCAAATGCCGCTTGCGAATGGGTAAAATCAAAACCTATTACAAAGGTTTTAATGAATCCGCCTTACGAGAATAAATACGGCTGTATGAAAATTGTTGAGAATGTTTTGGATAGTGTTCCAGCAGGTACGGACTGTGCATTTATTTTGCCTGATAAGAAGTTAGAAAAGGCTTCAAAGACACAAATTAAGCGTATTCTTTCAAATCATACACTTACCAAGATTATTAAGTTGCCTGAACCTTTATTTTTTGGTGTTGGTGTAACCACATCAATTTTTGTATTCAAAACACGCAAAGCACAAAATGGACAGGAAATTTTTGGCTGTTATATTGAAGATGACGGTTTAGAAACGGTTAAAAATCAGGGCAGGCAAGATATTAAGCACAGATGGCAGAAGATTGAAGATTACTGGATTGACAGTATCAGCAAACGGCGTGATACCAAGTATCATACGGAACAGTGGATAAATCCTAATGAACATCTTTCCTATCAAATGCCTGAAAAGCCTTTTGAGATTTCGGAAGAAGATTTTAGAAAAACGGCTATGGATTATCTTTGTTTTAAACAAGGCATTGATACCAAAGCGTTTGGAGAGAAACTGCTTAATGCTGTTTTGTATGGCAGTAAAGTAAGTGCTGATGATACAGGCGTAAATATCAAAATTGGCGGTGGTTCAGATGATTGATACGAGTGCGTGGAAAAAATTTCGTCTTGGTGATTTATTCACAAAGAGAACAATGAAAGGTTATCCGAAAAAGGCTGAAAGTTATGATGAAGTAGATAACGGTTATCATATTTATGGTCAGAATATCGGACGGCAATATCCTTATAAAGTTTTGATGGATGAACAATACTTACATAAGGTTGAACCTGATAAGCCTATATTAGCTTATGCATCAAGTGTGGGTGAAATTGGACTAATCAATGAAAATTTTTATCGTAGCGGAGACAATGGTGCATTTCAAGGATTATTTCCGATAGGTTACCATCCTAATCTTTTACAAATGCAATTCGTGTTGGCTATTCTCAAAAAGGAATTTGAGACTTTTAGATATGATACAAGTATGCAGAATACTATGGATATAACATTCAAACTTCCTGCAACAGCAGACGGTCAGCCTGATTGGGCTTATATGGAAACCTATATGAAACGGATTATAAAAGAAACCAAAAAGAGCCTTGAAAATCTGAAAAGAGCCGATGACACCAAACAACAGATTGATGTTCATGATTGGGGTGAGTTTAGAGTTGGCGATTTGTTACAAATGCAAAACCAAATTGAGTTAAGTCCTATTGACGCATTTAATAACAATAAACCGAATGATATTACATATCCGTTTTATGGGCAATCATCTGAAAATAATGGCATTATTGATTATTATTGGTTAGGTGAAAGTTTATTGAACAATAAACAAGCAGCACATTGTATTATGATACATTCTAATACGCATTTAGCATATTATGTTAATACCCCATTTTATTTAAAAGACGGTCATGGTGCTACAACCATTTTTACAAATAATCATTTAACAGAATTAACAACATACTATGTTATATCTGTTCTAAATAGAACTATGTCTGAAAAGTTTGATTATGATATGAAAGCAACCAAAGAAAAACTTAAAGATTTAATTATTAAACTCCCTATCACAAAAACAGACGAACCTGATTGGCAATATATGGAAAATTATATGAAAAATATCATATCAACTATGCAAAATAATTTAACTTTATTTCAGGCTGCCTGAAAAAGTTTGGAGCATTAAAAAAGGACTTGAATTTCAAGTCCTTTTGTTTAACCGTATAATTCAGAATGTGAGCCTATTCGGACTAATTGAATACAATTATCTCGTTTTTTGTAAATCAATAACAAATCAGGCTTGATATGACACTCTCTAAAACCTAACCATTTGCCTTTTAAATCGTGGTCGCAGTATTTTTCTTTCATTGCAACGCCATTTCTTAAAGCACCTGTAACTTCGTTCCATTCTTCGGTTAAAAACAGTTCATACGATTGTTTTTTCATATCTCGCTTAAACTGGTTTTGAAAGTCAAATTTACTCATTGTAAATTTTCTCCATTACTTTGGTTAATTCTTCTGCTGAATTAACTTCGTAACAATCGTTTAAGCCTTTATCTGCCATCAACATTGCTTGTTGCGTTTCTTCGTTGGGTTCATCTGCCTGATAATTAAACGATAACGGTAAAATTTTGCGATCGGCAACTTGTTTTAAAAACAGTTTAATGGCTTGCGTTGGCGTTAAACCGTAGCGTTCAATCACTGCAAAAGATTGTTCTTTTAATTTTTTATCAAGGCGTAAATTAAATGAAGTGTTGGCAACGGACATTTTTTTCTCCATATATCAAAATGAAAAACGGTTTTTATTGTAGTTAAATTGTAATTGCATTGCAAGTGCATTGTGTGTTTTTTAGGCTGCCTGAAAGGCTTTTTACGATACGCCGCCCAACTTGATAGGCTACCTGAAAATTATTTTTAACGCAGCAATCGCTCGTTAAAAATAATTTTCAGAAGACGATAGATAGCCGTTAGCGATTTATCTTTTGCGACTGTGTCGTTGCGAGAGTGCGTAGCACTCGTGGCAATCACCACGCCGTGCGTTCGGCACGGCTCGCAATGACGATATAGGCAGCCTGAAACTTTGCATTAACCCACAGTTGCTCCGTTTTGGGCATTGCTATCCACATTTAACAAAAACAATTTTCCGCCGCTTGACGCAGACAACAACATGCCTTCACTCACCCCAAATTTTGCCATTTTTCTGGGGGCGAAATTGACAACGGCGATGACTTTGCGTCCGACTAATTCTTGTGGATTTGGATAACTTTGGGCAATGCCTGAAAAAATGGTGCGTTGTTCAAAGCCTAAATCTATTTGAAATTTCAATAACTTATTGCTGCCTTCAACCGCTTCGCAGGATAACACTTCGCCCACGCGCATATCGACTTTGGCAAAATCGTCAAAGGAAACGGTTTCGGCAACAGGCTCGAAATCGCTTGCTTTTTCAGGAACAACCGCAGGGGCTGCCTGAATACTTTGTTTGTTGGCTGCCAACAATTTGTCGATTTGGGCTTGCTCTACGCGTTTCATTAAGTGATTGTAATCGTTGATTTTATGGTTTTCAGGCAGCGTTTCTAATGCGTTTTGCCATTGCAGGGCAGGAATATTCAAAAATTCAGCCACAGCAAGAGAAGTCGCAGGCAAAATCGGCGATAAATACACGCTTAAAATTTTGAAAGCGTTCATCAGCACCGAACACACTTCATGCAGTTTTTCGTCCGCACCGTCTTGTTTGGCTAATTCCCACGGCTTGTTTGCGTCCGTGTATTCATTCACCATATCTGCCAAAAGCATTATTTCACGCAGGGCTCGGGCATATTCTCGCTCTTCATACAACTGTGCAATTTCTTCCGCTTTCGCTTGTAAATCAGCAATCAGCGAATGACCTGCAACATTTTTCAGGCAGCCTGAAAAGCGTTTTTTAATAAAGCCCGCACTTCTTGCGGCAATGTTTATATATTTGCCCACTAAATCGCTATTCACACGACTGATAAAGTCTTGCAAATTCAAGTCTATATCTTCGATTTTGCTGTTTAATTTAGCAGCAATATAATACCGCAACCATTCAGGGTTTAAGCCTTGTTCCAAATACGATTTGGCAGTGATAAATGTGCCACGCGATTTGGACATTTTATGCCCATCAACCGTTAAAAAGCCGTGTGCAAACACCGCAGTTGGCGTGCGGTAGCCTGAAAATTTCAGCGTTGCTGGCCAAAATAAGGCGTGGAAATACAAAATATCTTTGCCGATAAAATGCACCATTTCCGCACTGCTGTCTGCTTTTAACCATTCGTTTGCGTCCAAGTTTAAACGCTCACACAGGTTTTTAAATGACGCAAAATAGCCAATCGGAGCGTCCAACCACACATAAAAATATTTATTTTCGGTGTCTGGAATTTCAAAGCCAAAATAGGGTGCGTCTCGCGAAATATCCCAATTTTGCAAGCCGCCGTCTATCCATTCTTTCATCTTATTTAAGGCTTCGGGTTGCAAATGGGCTTGTTTTTTGCCGTTTGCCAAAACGCTTTCGCCGTTAGTCCATTCACGCAAAAAATCTTCGCAGGACGATAAATCGAAAAAATAATGTTCGGACGATTTCAAAATAGGTGTTGCCCCCGACACTGCCGAATACGGATTTTTCAATTCAGTGGGCAGATATGTTGTGCCGCATGCTTCGCAGTTGTCGCCATACTGGTCTTTTGCACCGCATTTCGGACATTCGCCCTTGACAAAACGGTCAGGCAAAAACATTTGTTTTTCAGGATCAAATAACTGTTCAATGGTTTTCACAGTGATTTTGCCGTTGGCTTTTAAGGCTTTGTAAATGCTTTGACTAAACGCCTTATTTTCAGGCGAATGTGTGCTGTAATAATTGTCGTAACCGATTAAAAAACCAGTAAAATCGGTTAAATGTTCTTCACGAACACGAGCAATCATCTCTTCGGGTTTTACGCCCATTTTTTGAGCGGCAAGCATCACAGGCGTGCCGTGCGTGTCGTCCGCACACACATAAAAACAGGTGTGATTTCGCATTTTCTGAAAACGCACCCAAATATCGGTTTGAATATGCTCAACCATATGCCCCAAGTGAATACTGCCGTTGGCATAGGGCAGGGCGGAAGTAACTAAAATTTTGCGTTGTGTCATTTTGCTTGCTCAATAAAAATTAAAACCGCTCATTATAAACGATAGCCAGTATAGAGTGGGTACAAGTTATTCACGCGTTTAAAATTGGTACATATTTCAGGCAGCCTGAAACCCCATACACTCCAAAAAAACAGGGCAGAATAATCTGCCCTATTATTTTTTTCGCGATTAGCGAATTTCTTTGACAAATGACGCTTTTTCTTCAAATGTGCGTTCTTCGCCGCCGTCTTTGGCTTTGTAGGTGAATTTGAAGAAAATATGTTTGGTCGATTTGCCGTCATCGGCATTCGCCAATTCCGCAGGAATCGACACTTGTGCGGGCATGGACACAGGGTCGCCTGGGTTGAGTTCGTAATTTTGTGGCACGCCTGTCAGTTGAATGCCGTCAATGCCGCTAATTTCGGCATTCACCACTTGCGCCTTGTCGGACGCATTTAAGAATCGCAGGGTGTAAGTGTTTTCCACGCGGCCTTGTTCGTTGTAACGCACCATCACGCCGCGGTCTTTGATGACATCAACGCGTACATTTTGGCGGTTCATAATGCCGACAATCCAAGCGGCTAAAATCACCAATAAAATCAAGCCATAACCGACTACGCGTGGGCGTTTTAAGCGTGTCCAAATTTTGTTTTCGGGATACACTTTTTCTAACGCCGCTTCGGTTGTGTAGCGAATTAAGCCTTTGGGTTTTTTGACTTTTTCCATGACTTCATCGCACGCGTCAATACACGCCGCACAGCCAATACATTCATATTGCAGACCGTTGCGAATATCAATGCCCACAGGGCAAACTTGCACGCACAGTGTGCAGTCTATGCAATCGCCCTTGCCGCTTGCGTCATCACCTTTTTTCTTTTTACCGCGTGGCTCGCCGCGTTCGCTGTCATACGAAATAATCAGCGTATCTTTATCGAACATCGCACTTTGGAATCGTGCATACGGACACATATAACGGCACACCTGCTCCCGCATAATATGTGCGAGTAAGAAAGTGATAAAGCCGTAGAAAATCGCCACACCCCATTGCGTGCCCGTCATGTTGAATTTGAACACTTCGCGAATGGGGGTGAACCAGCCCACAAAGGACAAACCAATCCACGCACACATTAAGAAAATAGCGATATATTTCATCGTCTTAATGCGAATTTTGCGAGCGTCCCACGGGGCTTTTTCTAATTTCAGTCGAGCGGCACGATCGCCTTCAAACAAGCGGTCAAACCACATCATAATTTCGGTATAAACCGTTTGTGGGCAAGCATAACCGCACCACAGCCGCCCCGCAATGGTTGTCCACCAAAACAGCCCAAACGCCGCCATAAACAAAATGCCCGACATAAAAATCAAATCAGACGGCAAAAGCACCAAGCCAAAAAAGTAAAAATGACGGTCTGCCACATGCAGCAAAACAGCCTGTCGCCCATCATAGTTAAACCACGGTAAAATCAAAAAAACAAATTGCGTGATTAACACCACTGCAATCCGCCATTTAGAAAAAAACCCCGTTGTCCATTTCGGGTGAATGCGTTTAGAGCCTTGATATAACTCAATTTCTTGCTCATTTGCTTTTGTCATTTGAAATACCTTTTATTGATAATGGTTTGTGTGATTAAAGCAATTCAAAATAATATAAAGCGTTTCAGGCAGCCTGAAAATACAGTTGATTGATACCAAAACTATGTCGCATAGGTTTGTTTTGTCGTATTATTTTCAGGCAGCCTGAAAGAGTATCCTAATACAATTTTGAATTGATTTAACCGTGTTCGCAGGGGGCTATTATCCCCCTTTAAATTAGATTAGGCAAACCTAATTAAACAAGTCATCTATTTGCGGTGTGCTATTTTGTTCTGTGGTCAGTGCATTTTTTCGCATAGCGTCCAACAATTTGCGTTTGCGAGCCGCACATAAGCGAATCACCTTGCGGCGGTCTTCGTTCGACAACTTCGCCCAGTATATGCGTTCATCACGACTACGCAAACAGCCCTTGCAATAACCCTTGCTGTTTGCCGTGCAAACGCCGATACACGGAGACGGAATATCAAAAAATTCAAGTTGATTCATCGTATTAAAAAGTTTCAGGCTGCCTGAAAAGATTAAATTTTCAAATTACTCTAATGTGCAAGAAAACTTAACATATTTGGAATAGCATTTTTCCTTGATTAAACTTTCTGGTGGTTCGGCTGTCAGATACCCACAAGATTTTTCATCTCCCAAATTGCAACCCTTTTGAAAATAAGTTCGTGCTTTGGGAACATTTATTTCCCCACTTGTGCTATACAAGTACTTGAGACCTAACGCTGTATTTGCTTGTGGTACACCTTGTTTTGCGGCTTTTTCGTACCATTCCATAGCATTTTGATAACTTTGTTGCACGCCATCACCCACATTGTACATTTCCCCTAATTGATATTGTGCCTGTGCATGTCCTTGTTCAGCGGCTTTTTCAAACCAGTAAAATGCTTGTGAATAATTTTGTGTTTCGCCATGACCGTAATAGAATATTTGTCCTAAATTATACTGTGCTGTTATATTATTTTCTTTTGTGGCTTGGTCAAACCACTCTTTTGCTTGCTCACTTTGAGGAATAATTCTATTTTTTTCTTTGGCTAAAATATCTAATTTTTTTTGTGCAGAAACAATGCCTTGTTCCGCTGCCTTTTCATACCATTCATAGGCTTGTTTGTAGTCTTGTGCAACGCCTTTTCCTTCTTCATAGAGAATGCCTAAATTATATTGTGCTTTGGCATGTCCTTGATTTGCGGCTTTTTCAAACCATATTCTTGCTTGATTGTAATCTTGTATAACGCCACATTCGTTATCACGATACATAAGAGCCAAATTAAATTGTCCTAATGAATTTCCCTGTTTTGCTGATTGCTCCCACAGCATTTTGGCTTTTTTACAGTTTTTGATAACCCCTTGACCAAAAAAATACAAATGCCCTAAATAAGATTTTGCACGAGCATCGTCTTTTTCGACTGCTTTTTCCAATAATATTTTTGCTTGATTGTAATCTTGTTTTACACCAAATCCATTGGCGTACAATACTGCTAAATTAACTTGTGCATTTAGTTCTCCATTTGCTGCTGCCTTTTCATACCATTCGCGAGCTTTTTCATAATCTTGTTGTACTCCGTGTCCTTTTTCATACAACAAACCCAAGTTGTTTTGTCCGCGAGTGTCTCCTTGTTTGGCTGCTTTTTCGTACCATTCATAGGCTTGCTTGTAATTTTTATTAACACCGTATCCATGACGATACATAAATCCAACAGATGATTGAGCGGATGGAAGCCCTTGAATGGCTGCCTTGTGATACCAATAAAAAGATTGTGCATTGTCTTTTTCTACACCACGAGCATAAAAATACATACTACCTAATTTATTTTGAGACTGGGCATCACTTTGTTCTGCCGCTTTTTTATACCATTCAAAAGCTTGAGTTAAGTCTTTTTCTATACCGCGCCCCATTTCGTACGCATAACCTACATTTTTTTGAGCAGGAAGATAACCTTGTTCTGCTGATTTGTTATACCATTCAAACGCCTTTGTGTAATCCTGTTTAACGCTTATACCTGTGGCATACATAAAACCTAACTGATTTTGTGCTGTTGCATACCCTTGTTCTGCGGCTTTTTCAATCCAAGCATGAGATTGTTCGTAATCCACATTAACACCAATACCGTGCCAGTATATTAAGCCTAATCTAAATTGTGCAAGTTCATAATGTTGCTGTGCGGATTTATGATACCAATCAAAAGCATTTTCGTAATCTTGTCGGTTTTCATATATTGCCCCTAAAAAGTATTGTGCAATTTCATTGTCTTGATGAGCCGCTTTTTCCAACCAGTATTGTGCTTGTTCTATATTTTTTTCAGTTCCTAAACCCCATAAATAAAATAATCCCAAATCCTTTTGAGCAGGAGCAAAGTCCGCTTGTGCCGCCTTTTCTAAATAAGTTTTGGCTTTGCCGTAGTTTTGTTGTTCTTTGTATTCTACGCCTAAATCATAACAATACTGAGCCTTACCCATTTCGCACTGTGCCATTTGGGTAACAGGTTCAGAGCAAGCGGGTAAAATAAATAATGTTAAAAACAATAGAATGAGTTTCATTTTTTATATTAAATCAATTAAATATAAAATTTCAGGCTGCCTGAAAAGGTGAATTATATAAAAAAATTCAGGCAGCCTGAAAATCCTAATCACACCCGAATTTCGCCGTGTCCGAATACAATCCATTTTTGCGAAGTCAAACCTTCTAAACCGACTGGACCGCGAGCGTGGATTTTGTCTGTGGAAATGCCGATTTCTGCACCCAAGCCGTATTCAAAGCCGTCTGCAAAGCGGGTTGATGCGTTAATCATCACCGATGACGAATCCACAGCACGCAGGAATTTTTGCGAATGGCTGTAATTTTCGGTGATAATCGCGTCCGTGTGATGACTGCCGTAGTGGTTAATGTGGCAGATTGCTTCATCAATATTTTCAACCACTTTAATCGCCAAAATCGGGGCTAAATATTCCGTAGCCCAGTCGTCTTCAACCGCCGCAATGCTTTCAGGCAGCCATTCTCGGCTTTTTTCGCAGGAGCGAATTTCCACGCCTTTTTGCTGATATTCTGTCCATAAAATAGGCAAAACTTTATCGGCAATATTTTGATGAACCAAAAGCGTTTCCATGGTGTTGCAAGTGCCGTAGCGAGAAGTTTTGGCATTCACGCAAATTTTTACAGCCATATCTATATTTGCACTTGCGTCAATAAATGTATGACAAATGCCGTCCAAATGTTTGATGACAGGCACGCGTGCTTCGTTGGCAATGCGTGCAACCAAGCCTTTGCCGCCGCGTGGCACAATCACATCAATTAAATCAGACGCTTGCAACATGGCGCCCACGCCTTGTCGGTCGGTGTTTTCCACTAATCGCACCGCAGTTTCAGGCAGCCCCGCCATTTTTAAGCCTTGGTAAATCAACTTTGCAATCGCCGTATTGCTGTGAATGGCTTCACTGCCGCCACGCAGAACACAAGCGTTGCCTGATTTCAAACACAAACCCGCCGCGTCTGCGGTTACATTCGGACGCGATTCGTAAATAATGCCGACAACGCCCAAAGGCACACGCATTTTGCCCACTTGAATGCCAGACGGACGATAGGCAAAATCGCTCATTTCGCCGATGGGGTCGGGCAGGGTAGCAATTTGCCGCAAACCGTCCGCCATAGATTGCACGGTTTTTGCGGTGAGTGTCAAACGGTCAAGCAAGGGTGCGTCTAAATTTTTCGCCGTTGCATTTGCCAAATCCTGTTCATTGGCACGAATTAAATCGCTTTGATTATCTAACAATAATTGGGCAATGTTATTTAATGCCGCATTTTTTTGTTCGGTACTGGCTTCTGCCATAATGCTTGCCGCATTTTTAGCGTCTTTTGCAAGTGTTTGAATATATTGAGAAATATCCATAATATAAACTTTCTATAAAAGGTTTCAGGCTGCCTGCAACTTTAATTCACTTCATCAATCCAAGCCTGTTGCACCGCTTCTAAAATGCGTTCGCCACAGTGTTCGGGTTTATCGTCAAAATCAGGAAGTTGCAAAATATAATCCCGCAAATCGGTAAAACGAATGGTTGTGGGGTTGGTTTCAGGGTGCGTGTCGGCAAGGGTTTCGGCAATTTGTTGAATGTCTGTCCATTTCATTATATTGGTTTCCTATAAAAAATATTTCAGGCAGCCGTCAAAGTCGTAGAGTATAGCACTGAATAAGCAACATATAGAAACCTTTACAAAATTCATTATTGAAATGAATTTGTAGAAGTTTCTTTTTATGAGGGGATTGCCACGCCGTGATTTCATCACGGCTCGCAACGATTATATCCATAAGCGACAAGTCGCTAATGGTTATTAACCGTTTCAGGCTGCCTGAAAAAATATTTTTTACAATAAAAACAAAACACAACACAATAAAACAAACTCGCACTTGACGCAGATTAAATGCTTTCGTATAATCTTGCGTTCTTTACGGAGGGATTCCCGAGCGGTCAAAGGGGGCAGACTGTAAATCTGTTGCGAAAGCTTCGAAGGTTCGAATCCTTCTCCCTCCACCACTATTCGATTGACGGGAAGCGTCAGTCGTAATATTTTGTAATATTGCGACTTTTAAAGGCGGGTGTAGTTCAATGGTAGAACAGAAGCCTT
>JAFWTP010000022.1 GCA_017518845.1 Neisseriaceae bacterium | reverse complement strand
AATAATACGGTAAGACGTGCTAACGCATTAGTGTTTTGAAGTTGTTTGACTATACATGAAAACTCTCGCCACAACCGCAGGTGTTTTGGGCATTAGGATTGTCAAACTTAAAGCCCTCTTGCAAGCCTTCTTTCACATAATCTAATTGCGTGCCGTCCAAATACAGCAGGCTTTTGTTATCGACAAACACTTTGACGCCAAAACTTTCAAACACTTGGTCGTGAGTATCAGGCGTATCCACAAATTCCAAAGCATAAGCCATACCCGAACAGCCGCTGGTTTTCACGCCGATTCGCACGCCCTGCCCTTTTCCCCTTTTCTCTAAAAATCGGCGGATATGGTCGGCAGCACGCTCTGTGAGTGTAATCATTGTTTTTTCCTCTTAAAAAAGCATTCATTTTACATTACAATAGCACCGAATATTCAATTTTATCAAAAAATGAACAACGAAAAATTTAGCCAACAAACCGTTTTATGGGTAAAACGCCATTCAGACAAACTGATGACCTTTTCGATTACCCGCCCTGCCGCCTATCGCTTTGCCGCAGGGCAGTTTTCGCGTTTGGGATTTCAGGACAAGGACGGCTTTATTTGGCGTGCGTATTCAATTATGTCGCCCGAATACGCCGATACGCTGGACTACTTCGCTGTGCTAATCCAAAATGGTGAAATGAGCGAATATTTGAACAAACTTAAAGCAGGCGACACAGTTTTATTAGACAACAGTGCCACAGGATTTTTCCTACCACAAAGATTTGTTGATGGAAAACAATTAGTTATGCTATCCACAGGTTCAGGCATTGCCCCATTTTTATCGCATATCAGGCAGCCTGAAATTCGTTCTCGTTTTGAAAACATGGTACTCACGCACAGCGTTTCTTTCCAAGACGATTTAATTTTTTCAGGCAGCCTGAAAAACGGTTTGGCAGATGACCCATTAGTGGGCGAATTTTATCAACAATTTCAATATATTCCGATTACCACACGCGAAACGGGAAACGGCTTACATCAACGCATTCCTGAACTGCTGAAAAGCGGACAATTAGAAAACGCCTGCGGCTTTGAATGGACAAAACAAGACACGCGTTTTATGGTGTGCGGCAACCCACAAATGGTGGAAGATACACTACACGCCCTAAAAGAATTAGGCTACCAAATGCACCGCAACCGTCAAAAAGGTGAAGTGATTGTGGAGAATGGGTTTTAATGAGGCAGTTTCAGGCTGCCTGAAAAGACAAAATCACCCAAGCCGAACCACTTTTGTGGTAGCATTCGACCCATTGTGTTCTGAAATATAAATGCAACGGCTATAAATGAATATCCTTCTTTTAACACAAAACTTGCAACAATACGCTGGTTCAGAAAGACAACTATTTGAGTTATATGATTATTTCAAAAAACACAATCATCGTGTTGTTGTATTTGCTCAAAATATTGGCATGCCAATAGAAAATCACTTTCAAAAACAGGATATTGCAACAGACATAACACAAATCAAAATTGAAGAATTTGATTTCATTTGGGGGCAGCATTTACAGTTTTTATCTTTACTTCCCAGTTTAACGCCATGTAAAACGCGTTTATTTTCCGTGCATTTATCCCCTTTTCTGCCCATAGAATTGGCATCTTCTCCTTTGATGAATGAATTGGGAGCCTATTTTATTGCCAACAGCGATGAAACAAAAAATAAATTGATTGCGGGCGGCATTCTCTCTAATCGTATCGCCGTATCACACAATGCCACTCCTGATGAATATTTAATTTCCACTGCCCTAGATACACCTTTGCAAAAAATTGCGGTTATTTCCAATCATATTCCGCCTGAAATATTAGCCGCCGTGAAGATTTTACAAAAAAATATACTGTTGATGTATTTGGACTACAAAAACAGCCTATATGGATTACACCTGAAATCATCAATCAATATGACTTAATTGTGAGTATTGGCAAAAGTATTCAATACGGCATTTTATCGAATAAAGCGGTATATATTTATGACCATTTTGGCGGTTGTGGGTTTTTAAATGCAGAAAATTACAACCAAGCACGGCATTATAATTTTTCAGGACGAGATTGCCAGATAAAAAAGACAGCAAGCGAAATTGCACACGAAATAGAAATAGGCTATCAAGAAAATTTAAAATTTATACAACAGATTGATAAAAAAGACTATTTATTAAGTCATTTTATCAATAAAATATTAAGTTTTCCGCAAATCGAAATCACACAAGAGAAAATTAATCGTGCATTACCGTATCAATATTTAATTAGTTATACACAAAGTGTAGAAAAAAATTTAGAACAAAATCTGCAAAATTTATCCAATCTTATGAAAGAACTACAAAAAATTTCACACAAAAAAAGAAAATATTTAAATATAATAAAAATATTAGGCACATTATTAGCCATTTCTATTTTTTATATTGTATGGTCATGGTTTCGCTAAATCTTTTCAGGCTGCCTGAAACTATTTATAGTCGATTCACAGCAAAAACATTCAGCGTTGGTTCGCCTTGCCGTTATTTATACTGTCTGTGTCTCGCCACCTTTTCTATTTTGAAGTATTTTGACTATAACAAACCATAAATCACGCAAATTTCCAAGCGTCTTGCCATTTTTTTCCTGCCAAATCTTTGGGGGATAACAAGGGTTCTGCGGATAACTGCCAATCAATCGCCACGGTTTCATCGTTCCACAATAAGGAGTGTTCGGCTTGTGGATTGTAATAATCGGTGCATTTATACACAAATTCTGCGGTTTCGCTTAATACATAAAAGCCGTGTGCAAAACCTTCAGGTAGCCAAAATTGTTTTTTATTGTCGGCACTTAACACAACGCCCGTCCATTGACCAAAAGTTTTTGAGCGTTGGCGCATATCCACTGCCACATCGAACACTTCGCCGTGAATAACACGCACCAATTTGCCTTGCGGATTTTCGCTTTGGTAATGCAAACCCCGCAAAACGCCTTTTTTGGATTTGGAATGGTTTTCTTGCACAAAGGTTTTGGGGGCAATATGCTCATAAAACCAATTTGCTCGAAAGGTTTCCATAAAAAAACCGCGTTCATCGCCAAAAATTTGCGGTTGTAAAATTTTGACATCGGGAATGTTGGTATCAATAATGTTCATAGATATTTCCTTAAATCTTGTAAATGCTGTTGCCAGTCGCACGCTTCAATGCCAAACGCATTGTTTATTTTGTTTAAATTTAAGCGTGAATTTTTAGGGCGACAAGCCTGCGTGGGATATTCTTCACTGCTAATGGCTTCTAATTGTGGTGCGTGCAAAATGCCTTGTTTGTGGGCTGCCTGAAAAATTTTTTGTGCAAATTCAAACCAAGAAACATAGGGCATGCCACTGTAATGATAAATGCCAAATTGTGGATTTTTTGCCATACAAATCAAAGCGTTTGCTATATCTTGTGCTTCTGTCGGCGAGCCAAATTGGTCAGCAACAATACGTAAATGACGGCGTGTTTTGCCTAAACTTAACATTGTTTTGACAAAATTTTTGCCATATCTGCCAAAAACCCAAGCCGTTCGCAATATCATGGCTTTTTCGCAATGCTGTAAAACGGCTTCTTCGCCCAATAATTTGCTTTTGCCATAAACGCTTTGCGGATTGCTGGCGTCTGTTTCAGAATAGGGTTCTGTTTTTTTGCCGTCAAAAACATAATCCGTTGAAATATGTAGCAAAATGGCATTCTGTTCTTCTGACGCAATCGCCAAATTTTTCGCACCTATATGATTGATTAAATAGGCTTTTTCCACTTCTTCTTCGGCTTTATCCACTGCCGTATAAGCCGCTGCATTGATAATGGCGTGGGGCTTAAACGCTTGCACAGCATTGCGTACAGCAGAAATATCGCCAATATCTAATTGGCTATGCGTCAAAGCGTTTGCTTGGGGCAGTAATCGTTGCAATTCCTGCCCCACTTGTCCGCCCGCACCTGTGATTAAAAAATTCATCAATTTTCTTTCCTATATTGTGTTTCAGGCTGCCTGAAAGCGTTTCAGGCAGCCTTTTTAAGCATTTTCGTGGGCTAAATGCAATAAATATTTGCCGTAACTGTTTTTATTCATTGGCAGAGCGAGTTTTTCTAATTGCTGAATATCAATCCAGCCCTGACGCCACGCAATTTCTTCCAAACAAGCGATTTTGGTGTTCTGCACATGCTGCACCGTTCGCACATAAGATGCGGCTTCGTGCAAACTTTCATAAGTGCCTGTGTCCAACCACGCAAAACCACGCCCCAAAATTTGCACGCTCAATGTGCCATTTTGCAAATAAATTTGATTTAAGTCGGTGATTTCCAACTCGCCACGAGCGGACGGTTTTAGGCGTTTGGCATATTCAACCACTTGATTATCATAAAAATATAAACCCGTAACCGCATATTTGGATTTGGGATTTTGCGGTTTTTCTTCTATGCTTTTGGCTTGAAATTGTTCATCAAATTCAACCACACCAAAGCGTTCAGGGTCTTTTACTTGATAGGCAAAAACCGTTGCCCCTGAATTTTTTGCCGCATTTTGTAGCGTTTGCGTAAAACTTTGTCCGTAAAAAATATTGTCGCCCAAAATCAGGCTCACTTTATCATCGGTGATAAATTTTTCACCAATTAAAAACGCTTGTGCCAATCCGTCAGGTTTGGGTTGTTCAGCATATTGCAAAGAAATTCCCAAATGACTGCCATCGCCCAATAATTGCATAAAATGATTTTTATCTTGTGGCGTGGTGATGATTAAAATATCACGAATACCCGCTAACATTAACACCGATAAAGGGTAATAAATCATCGGCTTATCGTATATAGGCAGTAATTGTTTGGAAGTGCCTTGGGTAATTGGATACAATCGAGAACCACTGCCGCCTGCTAAAATAATGCCTTTCATTGTGCCACTCCTAATCTTTGCAACTGATATTTGCCGTTTAAAATATTCTCCCACCAAGTGCGATTATCTAAATACCATTGCACGGTTTTTCTTATGCCACTTTCAAACGAATGTTCAGGTTGCCAACCCAATTCGCGTTTGATTTTATTGGCATCAATCGCATAACGCCTGTCGTGTCCAGGTCTGTCTTTGACAAAGGAAATTAAATTCGCATACGGTGTCGATTGTGGGCGTAACTCATCTAACAAGGAACAAATGGTTTCAACCACTTCAATATTTTTGCGTTCATTAAAACCGCCGATATTATAACTTTCGCCAATTTTTCCTTGTGTAGCAACAAGATACAATGCCTTCGCATGGTCTTCTACAAACAACCAATCGCGAATTTGTCCGCCGTCCCCATAAACAGGCAAAGGCTTACCTTTCAAAGCGTTTAAAATCATTAAAGGAATTAACTTTTCTGGAAAATGAAACGGACCATAATTGTTGGAGCAGTTGGTAATCAACACAGGCAAGCCAAACGAACGATACCACGCCCGCACCAAGTGGTCAGAAGACGCTTTGGACGCTGAATAGGGACTGCTGGGAGCGTATGGCGTTGTTTCCGTAAAAAGAGCGTCCGTATTATCCAAATCACCAAACACTTCATCGGTGGAAATATGATGAAAACGAAATTTTTGTTGGCGTTCATCAGATAAATTTTGCCAATAACGGCGAGAAATTTCCAATAAATTATAAGTGCCAAAAACATTGGTTTGCAAAAAAGCGTCAGGCGAATCAAGCGAACGATCGACATGCGTTTCTGCCGCTAAATTCATTATCACATCAGGCTGAAATTCATCAAAAACCTGTTGCATTTTTGTTTTATCACAAATATCCACTTGGGCAAATTGATAACGCGGATTATTGGCAACACTCGTTAAAGATTCCAAATTGCCTGCATAAGTGAGTTTATCCACATTCATCACACAATCTTCGGTGTGATGAATAATATAACGAATAACCGCAGAACCAATAAATCCTGCACCGCCTGTGAGGAGTATTTTCATATCATTAAACCTATGATAATCAATAATTGTAATATGATTATGACTAATAAAATTTTGAAAAGAAATCTGTATTTATAGTATTTAGATTTTATTCTTAATACTTCTTTATTACTTAATATATTTCTATTATTAGACAAAAAAGTAGAATACAATGTGTAATGATTACTAATAACGGTCTTATATAAATCTTCTTCTTTTTCAATTGCTCCTGTATTTCTCGATTCGCCATGTTTTCTATAATAAAATAATACTTCATCAATTTGATAAAAATCAAAATTATGCTCTATAAAAGATAGCCATAAATCCCAATCTTCATAACCACCACGCATATTTTTATTATAGCCACCAACACGCAAAAAATCTTCCTTTCTAAATAAAGCAGTAGCATATACATAATTATGAAACAACATATTATCTTTATTAAACTTCTCTAATTCCCACAACTCTTCTTTCTCACCAAAAAAACACGCTTTTGCATAAACCACACCTATTTTAGGATTATTTTGCAAAATATTCACTGCTTTTTCAATATAAATGGGGTGTATTTTATCATCTGCATCTAATGGTAATATATAATTGCCTTGTGCAATAGCAATCGCTTTGTTTCTAACTTCAATCACGCCTATATTTTCTTTTTCATCAATAAATACAATTTGTGGATATTTATCCACAAATTGTTGTATAACTTCGCGACTATTATCTTGCGATGCGTCATTCACAACAATAATTTCTATATTTTCATATGTTTGATTTAATACAGAATCTATTGTTTCACCAATATATTGAGCATGATTATAACAAGGTATAATAACAGAAACTTTTTTCATTTTAATACTCTGGCAATTCAATTTTTTGATAGGGTGGAATATCTAAAACATAACGAACCCAATTTGCAAAAGAATATTTTTGACGAATATTTTCATCTATGGGAACATAAGGCAGTTTTAAAAATTCTGTTAATTCATTATGATTTTCACCGTTATACACAAAAATATTATTGGGGTGATAAAAATCATATAATTTTACGGTTTCATTAGTAGTAATCAGTTTTTTCTGATACCCTATTGCTTCAAAAACACGAAATGATAAACCTTTATGTTCGTTAATCACAAAATCAGCCAAAATTGCACTTTGTTGCGAACGCACAATATTGTCATTGAAAGAAATTACTTTGTTTAAAAAGTTAATAACTTCTGGTGTTTTATAATCACCTTGTCGTTCCTTTTTTGCAAAAGCAATATTAAAATCTAATGATAAATGATTATTTTTAGCATAGGCGGTAAATTGATTGATTAAATGTGTTCGGCTATCATGATGAACTGCTAAAAAATAAATTTTACCATTATTCGATAATTCGGTATGTGGTTCAAAATAAAAATTGGTAGTAGGCAATAAATTAGGATAACGATGTAAATCCTGATAATCAAAAACAAAAAATCGATTAAATATATTTATTTTTGAATATATATCAGGATAACGGTGCAAACCGTCAAATTGATAATTAATCATTCCATAAGTAGTTTTATTTTTAATTTCTTTCAACAACTCATCATCAAATAAATCTCCCCTAAAAAACAAGGCATAATCAAGTTTTTTGTCTTTTACTATATCAAGAAACTTTTGACGGCGAAATTGATATTTTGCTTTTCTACTTACTTCTTTATCATGACAAATAATTTTACGATATTTAGCATATAAAAATGAACGAATGCTTGGATAATGAAAAATATATTTTTTCTCTAATTCTTCATTGATACTAATAACCTCAAAACCATAATTTCTTAATTCTTCAATGATTAAAATATCAATATTAAGCACACCACAGAAGACAATGGTTTTTCCTTGACCCAATAAATGATTGTTCATTCTTTCACCTTTTAAATGCTATATTAAAAAATCGGAAAAATATCTATCCACAATACGCATAAAATTATATTTTAATCCGCGTATTTTTTTAGGATTAAGATGATGTTTGGTTTTAATATCCCTTTCAATTTCAATATTACTGGGATTTTCATTATAATTTTGGTGAATTAAACGACTATAATATAGAGCAATATTTTTTTGTGGTAATAAATAACACCATATATCTGCAACAGTTATTGTTTCTTTTTGAACATTCAGTAAATTTTGTGCAGATTGTTTATCTAAAATATAGGCATGTGCATTATATATTCTTTCCAAAGAATAACGAGAAACAGCATATAAGTCATCACTCATCTTTTTTCCCCACGCTTTGGGATATTCTCCGCCCAATAATATTATTGAATTTTTTGCTATTTTATCAACAAAGCCAAATGCTTTTTTAATAAGTTCATCATTCCCCACTACATCATCTTCTAAAATTAAACAGTATTCGGCATTGCTTGATAAAAATTCTTCATAGGCTTTAATATGGGAAAGCGTGCAACCTAATTCATTGGGACTAATAAGAATATTATATTTAGATAGGCTGCCTGAAAGATATTTAAAATATTGCTGAATATCAATTTTATTGCCTTCCACTGCGTCAATAATTTGAAATTCATTGTATGAATTAAATTGCTTTTTTAATGAATTGCGGCGTTGTTCATCTTTGGCTAATGAAATAACATATACAGGATATTGCATTAAATTATCTCCAACAGTTTATCTATGTGGTATGGTAGTGTGGGGTTATATAATATTTCTGCTTGTGGTTGATTGATTTTGTGTTGCTGATTATTTTTCATTTTATCCGCTAATAATAAACTGTTTTTTAATGTTTCAGGCTGCATACGATTAAAAAATAAACCGTCTGAATCTTTAATGACTTCGGTACAACCACATGTTGTGGCAAAAATGGTTTTTGTGCCACATAAAACGCTTTCAACACCCACTAATCCAAAGGCTTCATAAATAGATGCCAACACAGTAAAATCAACTGCGTTATAAAGTTCAGGCATGTTTTTAATAAAGCCTAAATTGATAATTAAAGGGTGTTGTATGGCTTGTTTGCCACAAACGGCTATTTTAATGGGGTGGTGTAAATCTTTTTGTGCAGATTGCACGGTTTCGATAATTAAATCTAAACCCTTTAATTGATGATTTGCTGACGGAAAAAGTAATATATTTTCATTATCCTTAAAGCCAAATTTTTGTCTTAATTGTTGCCTTTGTTCATTAGAGAGTGGATAAAAATTTTCGCTATTAACGGGGGGATAAATAGTAATAATTTTTTTAGGGTCAATATGATAAAACTGTTGTAATTCTTTTTTCATTAAATGAGAATGAGCCACAATTTTTTTTGCGGTAGCATACGCAGAAATGCCGCGTTTAATGGTCATTTTATCTTTAATGGTTGCTTTTCTTTTTGTGGCTTGCAAAAAACCCAAATGATTGCCGCCACAAATTAAAATATCGGCATTATCCACCAAACTGGTGGCAATCAATTTATGGTTTTCAGGCAGCCTTTTTTGCACTTTGGCATTAAAAACAGCATATCGCAGTTGTGCAATGGGAAATTGTCCGAGTGTGTGTGTGGGACACAGAGCAGCAAATTCAGCAGATGATTTCATGGCAAATACTTGCGGCGTGATTTGCCGAGCCAGCAGACCTTGAACTAAATCAAATACATAGCGTTCCATTCCGCCTGAATGTTGAAATTTGTCGGTTGCAATCGCTATGTTCATTTGTGTTCGTGTATTTATCATTAAATTCGGGCGATTATATCACTTTCAGGCAGCCTGAAAACTTAAAAGTCATCAAAAAACGGCAGAAATCTGCCGTTTTTTAATCCAAAGCCAAATTAGTTTTTCTCTTGATCGACTAATTTGTTTTTGGCAATCCACGGCATCATTGAACGCAATTTTTTACCAACGACTTCGATTTGGTGTTCGGCGTTCAAACGGCGGCGTGCGTTCATTGATGGGTAGTTAATCGCACCTTCATGAATGAACATTTTGGCGTAATCACCGCTTTGAATGCGTTTTAAGGCGTTTCTCATTGCTTGGCGAGAAGTTTCGTTAATCACTTCTGGACCTGTTACATATTCGCCAAATTCAGCATTATTTGAAACGGAGTAGTTCATATTCGCAATGCCGCCTTCGTAGATTAAATCCACGATTAACTTCATTTCGTGCAAGCATTCAAAATATGCCATTTCGGGGGCGTAACCTGCTTCAACCAAAGTTTCAAAGCCTGTTTTGATTAACTCAACGCAACCGCCGCACAATACGGCTTGTTCGCCGAATAAGTCGGTTTCGGTTTCTTCGCGGAATGTGGTTTCAATCACGCCGCCTTTGGTGCCGCCGTTTGCCGCCGCATACGACAAAGCAATATCGCGGGCTTTGCCAGATTTATCTTGATAAACCGCAATCAGACTTGGCACGCCGCCGCCTTTTAAGTATTCGCTACGAACGGTGTGTCCTGGACCTTTGGGGGCAATCATAATCACATCAAGGTCTTCGCGTGGCACGATTTGCGTAAAATGCACGGAGAAACCGTGTGCAAATGCCAAAGCCGCACCTTGTTTTAAGTTCGGTTCGATTTGTTTTTCATAAACCGCTTTGTGGGCTTCGTCTGGCAAGAGAATCATCACCACATCGGCGGCAGCAACAGCGTCTGCCACTTCGCGTACATCGTGTCCTGCGGCTTGGGCTTTTTTCCAAGATGCACCGCCAGAACGCAAGCCAACAATCACATTTACGCCGCTGTCTTTTAAGTTAATGGCATGCGCGTGTCCTTGTGAGCCGTAGCCGATAATGGCAACGGTTTTGCCTTTGATTAACGACAGGTCTGCGTCTTTATCGTAATAAACATTCATCGTATTTTCTTTCATCATAACGGGTTAAACGGAAATTTCAGGCTGCCTGAAACTTGAAAAAGCATTAAACGGCGGATTTTACCACTTTTGTGGCATTATGAATGAATAAATTAGGTTACAATAACAACTATTTTAAATATTTAAATGCGATTATTGCCATGATATTTGGTTTATTTAGAAAGAAAAAAACAGCAAAAACGCCTGAAAATCAGCCTGTTGAAATAGAAAAAACACTGTCGCCTGAAAATAGTGTAGCAGATGAACAACAGCCCCAAAGCGTTGATATTCCTGATACAACTGCTTTCAGGCAGCCTGAAAATGCGACAGAAGATAAACAACAGCCCCAAAGCGTTGAAACTTCTGACACAACCGCTTTCAAGCAGCCTGAAAATGTGGCAGAAGATAAACAACAGCCCGCAAGCGTTGAAACTTCTGATACAACTGCGTTCAGGCAGGCTGAAAAGATTAACATACCTGATATAGAATCGTTTAGACAGGCGAAACAAGCGGCAACGCCTGTTATCCAAACGCCTGAACCTGAACCCAAATCCGAACCTGAACCCGAACCTGCCAAAAAATCGGGCTGGTTTTCGCGTCTCAAACAAGGTTTAACCAAGTCTCGCGATAAGTTAGGCAAATCATTAGCCAGCGTGTTTGGCGGCGGTCAAATTGACGAAGATTTGTATGAAGAATTAGAAACCGTCCTGCTCACCAGCGACATGGGTGTGGAAGCCACAGAACGCTTGCTATCCGATGTTCGCAAACGGGTTACACTCAAAGGTTTGAAAGACGCATCCGAACTCAAACAAGCCTTAAAAGAAGCCTTGCGAGAATTATTGCAACCGTTAGAACAGCCGTTAGTGCTGCCTGAAAAAAACGGTGAGCCGTTTGTGATTATGATGGCAGGCGTGAATGGTGCAGGCAAAACCACTTCAATCGGCAAGTTAGCGAAGTTATATCAATCGGAAAACCGCACGGTTTTATTAGCGGCAGGCGATACTTTCCGAGCCGCCGCTCGCGAGCAGTTAATCGAATGGGGCAACCGCAACGATGTAGCGGTGATTTCACAAGAAAAAGGCGATTCTGCCGCCGTCTGTTTTGACGCATTAGAAGCCGCCAAAGCCCGCAAAACCGATATTGTGTTAGCCGACACCGCAGGTCGCTTGCCCACGCAGTTGCATTTAATGGAAGAAATCAAAAAAGTCAAACGGGTGTTGCAAAAATCCATGCCAGACGCACCGCACGAAATTTTGTTGGTATTAGACGCAAATATCGGACAAAACGCCATTAACCAAGTGATTGCATTTGATGACGCTTTGGGGCTAACAGGTTTGGTGCTGACCAAATTAGACGGCACAGCCAAAGGCGGCGTGATTGCCGCATTAGCCGCCCGCCGCCCTATTCCCGTGCGTTATATCGGCGTGGGCGAAAGCATAGACGATTTACGCCCATTCGTGGCACGCGATTTTGTCGATGCACTGTTGCCTGATTGAGAAAGCGTTTGATTGATTATGACCAAGCAGGAAAAATTATTATCGGCGTTAAAGGCAAGCAAAAGCACCTTTGAATGGGATAAGTTACTGACAGTCATGAATTTTTTAGGTTATCGTTTAATTGAACGAGCAGGCAGTCGGGTTGTGTTTATTCATCAAGATGATGAGAACGACCGACTGCACTTACACAAACCGCACCCTGAAAATCATCTCAAAGGCGGTGCATTGAAATCTGTTAAAATTTATCTGCAAGAAAAAGGGAGAATTTAACATGTTAAGTTACAAAGGCTATCTTGGCACAGTTGAATTTGACGAAGAAAACAATTCATTTTTCGGCAAAGTGAGTGGCATTCGACAATTAGTAACCTTTGAAGCGGATAACGCCAAAGATTTGCGGCAATCTTTTTATGCGGCGATTGATGATTACTTATTGTTTTGCAAAGAAAATCATATCGAACCCGACAAACCATACGAAGGTCATTTTCAAGTAGAAATTTCGCCCGATTTACACCGTGCCGTTGCAGAATACGCCCAAAGACGACATATTTCCTTAAACGAAACCGTATCGCAGGCATTGCAAAGTTATATTTAATTGTTCAGGCTGCCTGAAAGATTTAAAAAAGGAGTATTTATATGAAATACTTGAAAACTTTTTTTTCTGCGTTTTTAAATTTTGTTATTTTTATCGTTTTTCTGTGCATTATTCCTATTTGTTTTGTTCCTTATGTCATTGGAGAAGAAACATTTTGGGGAACTATGGGCGATTACATTGGCGGCATTATCGGCACTATTGCCGCTCTTTTAGTTCTTATGGCAACACGAGAAATAATTAACTTACAAAAACAAGAGTTAAAAGAAACACGAGCCGAATTTAAAAAACAATCAGCCATTTTTAATCAACAACAATTTGAAGAAACATTTTTTTCATTGATTAAATTACTTGGCGAAAAACAACCTGAACAAACAGGAAAAAACAATAATAATCAAGATTATCGTTTTGTGTATGGATTGATTAAAGAACTTATTGAAATAATTGAAAATTATCGCAAAGAATGTATTAAAGAAGATATGCCAGAAGAAGAAAAGAAACCTTTTGAAAATGAAATCAAGCATTATATCAATATTTTAAAATTACAAGTTAAAGATGAAACTCATTTATATTTATTAAATAGGATAATGGATTATACTGAAATCGAATTAAAAGAATATTTCAAACAAAATCACTTTTGTGAGTTTATAGATATGAAAATTGTTACCAAAGATATTGAAAAATATTTTGGAGAAGATATTTTCGGCAATAATCAAGATTGGTTAAGAATGAAATCAGAAGATACTGATTTAGAAAAAGAAGATTATCAAGAATTATATAAACCCGATGGCGAAAATATTACAACAGATATTGTCATTTTGAAACATTTATCAAAAAATATTGCACCTAAAATGCCTGAAAATATTTTAGTAGAATTAGCACAAAATCATCAACAAGAAGAATTAACAGAAGAAGATAAAAAAGAAATTCGTCAAAATGTGGCAAAAAATCAAAATGCACCTGAAACAATATTAGAAATATTATCCAAATATAGTGAAGATAATATTCGCGAAGCAGTTGCGGCTAATCAAAACACACCTGAATGGGTGTTAAATAAATTGGCAACAGACGAATGTATTTATGTGCGTGAAGCCGTTGCTAAAAACCCCAAAACAACTACTGATATATTGGATAAATTATCAGAAGACGGCGATTATTGCGTTCGTCTTGAAGTGGCAAAAAATAAAAATACTTCATCTAACACTCTACAAAATTTAGCAAAAAAATATGAAGGTTACGAACTTTGCCTTGCATTGGTTAAACATAAAAATACTTTGCCTGAAACTTTACATAATTTATCGCAAAATGAAGATGATGAAGTTCGTCTTGAAATAGCAAAAGACAAACGCACATTACCTGAAACTTTAACTGATTTATCGAAAGATAAAAAACATAAAATTCGTTTAGAAGTCGCAAAAAATAATCATACCCCGCAAAATACATTAGCAGACTTGGCAAATGCTGAAAATTCTAGTGAAAATATTAAAATTGAAGTAGCCAAAAATACAAATACTTCTGAACAAACATTATTAGAATTATCAAAAATGCAAGGAAGATATTATTATTTTGTAATAATAAATCCTGTAACAACTTCTAAAATGTTAGAAGAACTTTACAATAGTATATTAGAAGAAGAAAAACATATTTATCTTTTAGAAAATGAAAAAACACCATTGCATATAATGGAAAATATTCTTAAAAAACAATGGGTAATATATAAAAATAGTCATAATATGGATCATCTAATAAACTTAATTAAAAATAATAAATTACTGATAAATTCAAAAAACAATATTGTTCTCAATATTATTAAAGAAATAATAAAAAAAGATGATTGGGAAAATATAGATTATATTCATCCTATTATCCAACAGTTCAATCAGGAGAATAAAGAAAAGTTGATTACATTTATTAAAGAAGAAATAAAGAAAGATAATATTTCTGTATATAATGCTCTGCTCCGATTAATAGTTGATAGTGATAATCTATTTTCAGAGCAAGATTTTATTGACATGGAAAAAGATATATTAAAACATGAAAACGAAAAAGATTATGACACAAAACGAAAGCAATTATCAAATATGATTGAAAGAAAAAAATTACAATCCTAACCTTTCAGGTAGCCTGAAATTATTTTTTGCGTTATCGTTATATAAAATAGGCTACCTGAAAAAGCCTATCGGCTTTTTCAGAGATTGCTTCGCCGTGCTGTCGTACGGCTCCAATGACGAATATCCGTTTCAGGTAACCTGAAAGTACAAATTTCAGGCAGCCTGAAAACTTAAAATAAAATGCTTAAAACAAGGTACAATAAGAGCATTTAATTCTTTTCAGGCAGCCTACAAATAAAATTTTATATAAAGGAAATCAAATAGTTATGATAACTTTTGAACAAGTCAGTAAAGTGTATCCTGGCAAATACACTGCTTTGGACAATATCAGTTTTGATATTAAAAAAGGCGAAATGGTGTTTATTGCTGGGCATTCGGGGGCGGGTAAATCGACTATTTTAAAGTTGATTGCAGGCATTATTAAACCAACGACAGGCAAGGTGTCGATTAACGGACACAATATCGGTGCGTTAAGCGATGACCAGTTAGGTTATTTGCGGCAGCATATCGGCATTGTGTTTCAAGACCACAAAATTTTGTTCGACCGCAGTGCTTTGGAAAATGTGATGTTGCCCTTGCAAATTATCGGCTATGACACCAAAGCTGCCAAACAACGGGCTTTAACGGCGTTGGAAAAAGTGGGCTTGGGCGGACGCGAAAATACTGACCCTGTAACCTTTTCGGGCGGCGAACAGCAACGGCTGTGCATTGCTCGGGCTGTGGTTCATCAACCGAGTGTGATTATCGCCGATGAACCGTCTGCAAATTTAGACCGTGCATACGCTTTGGATATTATGGAATTATTTAAAACATTCCACAAAAATGGTGCAACCGTCATCGTTTCTGCCCACGATGAAAGCATTATGGCAGACTACGGACACCGCATTATTCGCTTACAGGAAGGCAGGTTTTATACAAAATGAACTCGTGGTTAAACTTAAATATTTCTGCGGCGAAAAATGCCCTGCGTCATTTGTTAAAACGCCCGATTGGCACGCTGATGATTTTGCTGATGACAGGCATTGCACTCACCTTGCCTTTGTGCTTATATTTAGCCGTGCAAAGTACGCAAAATTTGTTTGGTTCGCTGTCGTCTAATCCGCAAATTACCGTTTATTTACAACATAATGCAAATGCAAACGACATTGCCCAAGTTAAGCAAACATTAGAAAACGATCAAGACTTATCGAATGTCAAACTGATTGACAAAACCGCCGCTTTGCAAGAAATTCAAAGCAGTTTGGGTGATGCGGATATTGTTTCGCTGTTGGACGAAAATCCTTTATCAGACGCATTTAGCGTAACGCCTAAAAGCAGCAATCCTGATGAAATCGAAAACATACGCAAACGCTTATCAGGCTTGCCTTCGGTTGATAATGCCGCATTAGACGCACAATGGCTGCAAACCTTGCACGACATTAAAGAATTTGCTCGCCAAATTTTATGGTTTTTGTCGATTACATTAGGCTTGGCGTTTGTGTTGGTAACGCACAACACCACGCGATTACAAACTTTGGCACGCAAGGAAGAGATTGAAATCACACGCCTTTTAGGGGCACCTGCGTCATTTGTTCGCCGTCCGTTTGTGTATTTTGCCTTGTGGCAAGGTTTGTTGTCTATGGTCATCGGCTTAATTTTGGCAGGTTTAATCCAAGCCACATTCGCCCCCAAACTCACCGCAATGTTCGCCCCTTACGGCATTAACCCCGAATGGCGTTTTTTCAACGCCCAAGAGTTGTTTTTGGTGCTGTTAATCGTGGGCTTACTCGCCATAGTCGGAGCATGGCTTGCGGTACGACAACATTTAAAAGAATATGTATCGCAAGGGTGATTTGCTGATAAAAAACACCGTTTCAGGCAGCCTGAAAGTTACAAGTTTCAGGCTGCCTGAAAGATTAAAAAGGATTACGCAATGAATGCAACACTCGATTTTACGCGTTTTATATCATTGTTAAGTAGCAGTTCGTCCATTTTATTGGCATTGTTTTTCTTATTAACCGCACGGCAAAATATTTGGGCGTGGGTTATCGGCGGATTATATGTTTTTGCTAATCACAGCATAATGTTATCTTCTCGTATTATGCCTGTTTCTTCATCAACAATTTATATGATTGTTGTTAATTTATTACTTTTTTTATATGGTGCATTTATTTGGCATAAAAATGGACACCGATTTTTTAATCAACCCAAACAACAATACTTTGCTATTTCTTCACTATTAAAACAACCATACTCAACACAAAAATACATTAGTTTATTGATTTTTTTGATTGTTTTATTATCAGTATCTATCCTATTAAAACGAATAGTTTTTGCTCATTTTACAATTTTAATTTATGCTCTGGCTATTATTTTTATTGCCGATAAAAAAATTGAAGGTTGGATTTTATTGATGATAAATGAAATATTACCTGTATTACATAACTCAATATTATTGCATAAATCAATCAATTTATCTTATTTTATGTTCTATCCATTTAACACAAGCAGTATAATTATTTTTAAATTACTGCTTTTGATTTATGGTTTTATTTACTGGAAATCCAAACTTAACAAGGAAGAAGAAATACAACTTATTCCATTATCATCATTATTCAAAACAGGTTTGTTATCTGTAATTTATATTGTCGTTGCTTTTGTTACACCCTTTCTTTTAACTTATTTAGTCTGTATGGGCGGTACAGGCTGTTCGGGCATTCCCGCAGGTTTGTTTTTAGGATTTTTTTATATACTGTCGTTTATTATTGCCGCCATTATTTTATTGGTCAAAAAAGAACATTTTAAACAATGGCAATTATTCTTTTTGGCAAATGGTTTATTGGGAATATCAGTGCTTCAACTCATATCAAGTATATTCAATATAATACGCTAATAACCTTTCAGGCTGCCTGAAAACATAAGGAATACCAATGAACTGGCAACAATTACTCAGCACGCAACGCTTTAAAGTGGAAAATGGGCAAATCTCACCCACTGCCACGCGTTCAACCGCAGAAGGCAAAAACGCCTTGCGTACCGATTTTCATATTGATTATGACCGTGTGGTGTTTAGCGGCAGTTTCAGGCGATTAGGACGCAAAACGCAGGTTCACCCCTTTGCCAAGCACGATTTAACGCACAATCGCTTAACGCACAGCGTGGAAGTGGCGAGTGTCGGACGCAGTTTAGGCAATCATATTGGTTTGATTTTGCAGGAAAATCATCAACTGCCTCAAAATATCAGCCCACAAGATATTGGCACGGTTGTTCAGGTTGCCTGTCTGTCGCACGATATGGGCAATCCGCCGTTTGGACACACGGGCGAAGCCGCTTTGCGTGAATGGTTTAGGCTGCCTGAAAATCAAAAATATCTTACCCATTTGTTGGACGCAGAAATTGCCGATGTGCAATCGTATGAAGGCAACGCCCACACGCTTCGCATTGTGGCTAATTTAGAAATGTATCACAACGCAGGCGGCATGCGGCTGACTGCTGCCACAATCGGTTCTTTGCTGAAATATCCTTGGACAGCGGACACGGAAAATGGCAAAAATCGCGGCAAATTTAATATTTATCGCACCGAATTGGCGTTTATGCAAGAGATTGCGGCAGAATTGGGGCTGCCTGAAATCGCTACCAACTCGTGGGCAAGACACCCCCTATCGTATTTAATGGAAGCCGCCGATGATATTTGCTACGCCCTGTTAGACTTGGAAGACGCGGTTGAAATTGGTATGTTAAACGCTGCCGAAGTGGAACGGCTGTTTGCTCCAATGGCAGGCGAAACGGTTGATTCATGGCACGCCGTAAGCGAACGCCAACGCTGTGCTATGTTGCGTGGTATGGCGATTGGCAAAGCGATTGACAGCGTTGCCAACACTTTTTACACGCACCACAAAGCCCTGTTGGCAGGCGATTTTCAAGGCAAAGACTTAATTTCCGTAACCGAGCCGATGATTAGCGAAACTTTGGCAAACGCCAAAGAAATCGCCGCCAATCAAGTATTTCGCCACGAAAACAAGGTCATCACCGAAATTGCCGCCTACCCTTGCTTGGGCAGTATTTTGTCTTTACTCATTCCAATGGCTCATGCACAAACCACAGGGCAAACGCTCAATCACCGCCAAGAATTAGCCCAAGCCCTATTGGGCGAACACGCCATTGATAAAGACAAGGACACGCCCTATTTAGCGTATATGAAAATATTGGACTTTGTCGGCAGTATGACCGACAACACCGCCGCCAGAATGGCACGCGAAGTGTCGGGGATTAGTATGATTTAGATTTTTCAGGCAGCCTGAAAACCACAATTTATGATAGCATATTGCTCAATTCTTTCAGGAGATTAAAATCATGTCATTCGCAGTTTCGTTGGATACGGCGTTACAACAAAGAGTGGAGCATATCGCCGCAATTCATCAGTTATCGTTGGATTGTGTGGTTATGCAAGCCTTGCGTGAATATGTGGAACGCGAAGAGCAAAAAGCACAATTTCAGCAAGAAGCGATGACGGCATGGCACGCCTTGCAACAAAACGGTTTGCATTTAACGGGCGATGAAGTCATCAACTGGTTGGACAGTTGGGGAACTGATACGAAAATGGAAATGCCCCAATGCCACAATTAATCATCACCCCCAAAGCGGCAGACGGTTTGGAACGCTGTCGCTTGTTTTTGTTAGAAAAAAATCCCCAAGCCGCTCGCCGTGCGGCGGAAGTCATTAAACACAAATTTCAATTACTACAATCGCAACCTAAAATCGGTCGCCCATGTCAAACGCCTACTTTGCGGGAATTGATTATTCCCTTTGGTGCTTCGGGCTATGTGGCTTTATATCGCTATGAAGAATCACAAGATACCGTCTATATTTTGGCATTCCGACACGCCAAAGAAGTAGGATATTGATTTTCAGGCAGCCTGAAAACGCTTTTTTCTATTACAATACGCCCCATTATGGAAAAACACTGCTTTCACTGCGGACTGCCTGTGCCGCACGATTTAAATCTCACCATTCACATTGACAACCGAGACGAGCCTGCTTGTTGTGCGGGTTGTCAGGCGGTGGCACAGGGGATTATTGACGCGGGGCTGGCTCGTTATTATGAGCAACGCACTGCTATTGCACCCAAGTCGGAACTGCCGCCGCAGGAAATCTTAAATCAACTGAAACTATATGACTTGCCTGAAATGCAAGCAGATTTTGTGCATTCATCAGGCAGCCTGAAAGAAGCGGTGTTAATGCTCACGGGCATTACTTGTGCGGCGTGCGTGTGGTTGATTGAGCAACGCTTGTTGCGTCTTTCGGGCGTTGCCAAAGTTGAACTTAATTACAGCACACACCGTGCAAGAATTGCTTGGGACGATAGCCGTGTGCAACTGTCGGACATTCTTTTGATGATTCGTCAAACGGGCTATGAAGCCTATCCGTATAACGCCGACACTGCCCAGCAACACGCCGACACGGAACGCAAACGCTCGCTGACACGGCTTTGGGTGGCGGGTTTGTCGATGATGCAGGTGATGATGTACGCCGTGCCGACTTATATTTTTGGCGATATTGAACCGCAATTTTTGTGGCTTCTGCACTGGGCTTCAATGGTGCTGACGCTGCCTGTGGTGCTGTATTCTGCCGTGCCGTTTTATCGTGGGGCGTTACGCGATTTGAAAAACCGCAAAGTGGGTATGGATACGCCGATTGCTCTGGCGGTGGTGCTGTCTTTTATGGCAAGCACGGTTGCCTTATTGCGGCGGGAAATGGACGGGGTGTTTTTTGATTCGATTTCTATGTTTGTGTTTTTGCTGCTGTTTGGGCGGCATTTGGAACAATCCGCACGCCGCAAAGCCGCAGACGCAACCGAACGCTTGTTAAAATTAGTGCCGTCTTTTTGTCATTTATTGCCGAATTATCCGACTGACCAAAGCGTTCAGGAAGCCGCTGTGGTGCAGGTTACCACAGGCGATATATTATTAGTTAAGGCAGGCGAAGTGATTCCTGTTGATGGCGAAGTCTTATCAGGCGTGGGCGGGGTTGATGAGTCCATGCTCACAGGCGAGAGTTTGCCGATTGCCAAAAAAATAGGCGATACAGTTACCGCAGGTACGCATAATATAGACAATCCATTGATTATTCAAACAAAAAAAGTGGGCGAAGAAACGCGATTAGGTTCAATCGTGCGATTATTAGACACCGCTTTGGCAAAAAAACCCAAACTGGCACAACTTGCTGACCGTTATGCGTCCGTTTTTGTTGCCGCTTTGCTGATTGTGGCAGCAGCGGTGTTTGGTTTTTGGACAATGCACGCGGGCGTTAATCGAGCGTTGTGGATTACGGTATCATTGCTTGTTATCACCTGCCCGTGTGCTTTGTCGCTTGCCACGCCTGCGGCTCTGACTGCTGCCACAGGCAATTTAGCGTCATCGGGCGTTTTGGTGCGACAAGGGCAAGCGGTGGAAGTGTTGGGGCAAGTGTCGGAGATTATTTTCGACAAAACAGGTACGCTCACCTGCGGCAAACCGCAAGTGGTGCAAAGTGTGCTTTCAGGCAGCCTGAACGAAAACGAAATAGCAAATATTATCATTGCATTAGAACAACATTCCGAACACCCATTAGCCCACGCCTTACTGGCTGAATATGCACCCAAATCCGACAAAACACTTACCGCCGATAATCTCATCAACACAGTCGGACAAGGCATTTCTGCGAATATTGACGGCACTATTTGGAAAGTGGGCAATATTGATTTTGTCGCTCAAATCGCAGGTGAAGTGCCTGAAAATATGGCACAATTAAATAACGGCACAATTATCGCTTTGGGCAATCAAACAGGTTTTCAGGCAGCCTTTGTATTAAATGATACGCTAAAAGACAGTGCAAAAGACGCAATTTCTCAACTAAAAACAATGGGTTATAATATACACCTATTAAGCGGCGATAACCGTGCCGCCGTGCAAAACACAGCCCAAACATTAGGCATAGACCATTTTATTGCCCAAGCCAGCCCCGAAGAAAAACTCGCCTTTGTGGAAAGCCTGCAACGCAGTGGCAAAAAAACGCTGATGATAGGAGACGGCGTGAATGACGCACCCGTGTTAGCCCAAGCCGATGTGTCGATTGCCATGTCGCAAGGGGCTGATGTGTCGCGAGACGGCAGCGATATTGTGATTACCAATCAACACCTTATCTCCATTCCTTATGCGGTGAAATTGTCGCATAAAACGCTGAAAATCATACACCAAAACATTATTTGGGCGTTGTCGTATAACGCCATCGCCATTCCGATTGCCGCATTAGGCTACGCCAAACCCGCAATCGCCGCATTAGGCATGGCATTAAGTTCGCTGTTGGTAGTGAGCAATGCGTTAAGGTTGTTGAAAAAGCAATGAACAATTAGTCGTAGGGTGGGCAACTTGTTGCCCACGCGTTTTATAGCCTAAACAATAAATAAAGCGTGCTAACACATTAGAACGGGACATTCAAGAAAAATTAAAATGCGTGGGCAACAAGTTGCCCACCCTACCGCCTGTTATCAAACCTTCCCCTGATGAATATTCAAATACACCTGCAAATTGTGATAGGCTTGGTTTGTTATGCTGTCTTTCCACAGGGTTTGGCGGACGGTTTTGGGTTCGTCAAGAAATTGCCACACAATCATTAACGCCCAGTGCGAAACAAAACTGCCCTGCCCCACTCGCACAGGCACGCCTTGCTCGCTATTATTAAAAAAAATCACCGCTTGCATATCAGGACGCACTTCAATTTTGCGAATAAAATTTTTGCGTTTTTCTGAATATTGATAATGAGCATATGCCTGACTTATCAATAATAGAACAACAATAATAATATATTGAAAATTAAAAGAAAAGATAATAAAAATAATCGCACACAAATGCAATATCGCCACAATGCTGTGTGCGATTTTTGATGATGAACATTCAACAATAAATGGGGACATGGTATTTTATTATTTTTTTCAGGCTGCCTGAACAACATTTTTGCATTGCCGTTTTTCATAGTCAGGAGATTACTACGCCTTGCTTTGCAAGGCTCGTAATGACAGTAGTTTTTTTCAGGCTGCCTGAATTTTATTCTTCACCTTCATCTTCATCAAATTCATCTTCGTCATCGGCTTCCAAATCCACAACCATATCGTGAATTTCCACTTCAAAAAACTGCCAAAAAACGTCTAACGACATATTTTCGGGGAAATCGTCTTCGCTCATCACCCAAGATGACAGTTCCGCTTCCATAATTTCGGCATATTTTTCACCGATATACGCCATATTTTGTTCAGGCGTATCGGCTTCGGGAATAAGATAAATCGTAGGATTGGCACGCAGTTGTTCTAATGTCAGCGGCATATCGCCGTTTTTTTGGGCTACCGCATTCACCCATTCCAAACATTTTTGTGTCGGACGAATAGTTGCGGCGGCGGTGTCGATAAAAAACATGTGCATACTCCTGAATAAAAACGCCAACATTATAAAATATTTCAGGCAGCCTGAAACCCAAAAACAAATCTTTCTCAATTTTCGTTAGAATAATGTTTTTTTGTATGCAGGGACAATGCGATGGGTCAGTTTAATCCGATGTTTGTAACCTTTGCGGTGTATTTAATCACCGTGTTGTTAATCGGTATTGCCGCTTATTATGCCACGCATAATTTTGGCGATTATATTTTGGGCGGCAGGCGTTTGGGCGGCTTTGTTACGGGTATGTCGGCGGGTGCGTCTGATATGTCGGGCTGGTTGCTTATGGGGCTACCAGGTGCGGTTTATGCCGCAGGTTTGTGCGAAATTTGGATTGCCATCGGTTTGACCATCGGGGCATATTTAAACTGGCTGTTTGTGGCGGGGCGTTTGCGGACGCACACCGAATACAATAACAACGCTTTAACGCTGCCTGAATATTTTGCACATCGTTTTGGCGAATATGAAAAGGCGTTAAAGGTGATTTCTGCCACGATTATTTTGTTTTTCTTCACCATTTATTGTTCATCGGGCATTGTCGCAGGGGCAAGATTGTTTGAAAACTTGTTCGGTTTATCCTACACCCAAGCGATGTGGTTAGGTGCAGGAGCAACCATTGCTTACACCTTTATCGGCGGCTTTTTGGCTGTCAGTTGGACAGACACCATTCAAGCGTCTTTAATGTTTTTCGCCTTGATTTTAACGCCTATTATGGTGATTGTCGGCGTGGGCGGATTTAATGAAACGGCTGCTGCCATTCAATTAGCCGTAGAGCAAAATGGCATTAAATACAACAGTTTATTGACAGGCACTTCTTTAATCGGCATTATCAGTGCGGCGGCGTGGGGCTTGGGTTATTTTGGACAACCGCATATTTTGGCTCGCTTTATGGCGGCAGAAAATGTGGCTGCACTCAAAAAAGCCCGCCGTTTCAGCATTATCTAGATGATTTTGTGCTTGGCAGGCACTTGTGCCATAGGCTATGTGGGCATTGCTTACTTTATCAAACACCCTGACGCGGTGGCGGCTTTGGGTGAAAATCCTGAACGCATTTTTATTGTTTTTGCTCAATTATTATTCAATCCGTGGATTGCAGGCGTGCTGTTGTCGGCAATTTTAGCGGCGATTATGAGTACTTTAAGTTGCCAGTTATTAGTCTGTTCGTCTGCGATTACCGAAGATTTTTACAAAGGCTTTTTGCGTCCGACAGCAGAACAAAAAGAACTGGTTTGGGTGGGGCGTTTAATGGTGCTGGCTGTGGCTGTTGTCGCCATTATTTTAGCCGCCGACCCAAATAACAGCGTCATGAAGTTAGTCAATTACGCTTGGGGCGGCTTTGGTGCTGCATTTGGGCCGATTGTGCTGTTGTCGGTTTTGTGGAAACGCATTACCGCCAAAGGTGCGTTGTGCGGCATGTTAGTCGGTGCAATTACTGTGGTAGCGTGGAAAAGTCTTGGCACGCCGTTATATGAAATCGTGCCAGGCTTTATCGCTTGCGGCATTGTAGCGATTGTGGTGTCTTTGTTAGACAAACCCAAAGCCGCTGTGGTAGAACGCTTTATCGAAGCCGACAAAGCCTATAAAGCACAGTTGTAAAAAGCATTTTATAGTCAAACAAATTCAAAACAATAACAGGCGGCAAGGCTTGGCAGACGCATGCGTGTTTTGAAGTTGTTTGACAATACAAACCGTTCAGGCTGCCTGAAAAAAACTTAACGCAACACAAGCGAGTGTTTTGAATTTTCGTTAAAATAACGCTTTTATTCAGGCAGCCTGAAATTAGTTTTATGAAATCCATTACGCGTTTTTTTGCCATTCTTCACACCGTTTATGCTTATGGCTTGGCGGATTTAATTCGCCTGCCTTTGAAGTCGAAATTGTTGCGTTTTTTCACGCATTTTGTGCCTGTGCCACGCAAAATGAAAAGCGTGCCGCTGCCTGAACGGGTGCGTTTGGCGTTGGAGCATTTGGGTCCGATTTTTGTTAAATTCGGGCAAGTGTTATCCACGCGTCCCGATATTTTGTCCCCCGCTTATGCCAAAGAACTGGCTCGCTTGCAAGACGATGTGCCGCCGTTTGACGGTGCGATTGCCATTCAAACCATAGAAAACGAATTTGGCAAAAAAATTGACGATATTTACGCCGAATTTGATGAAACCCCTGTTGCCAGTGCGTCTATTGCCCAAGTGCATTGTGCTTATCTATTTGATAATAATAAACAAAAAGGCAAAAAAGTTGCGGTAAAAGTATTGCGTCCGAATATTCGCAAAGTGATTGAAAAAGATTTGGCTTTGATGAAAATGGGGGCAAATTTTATACAAAAATTGCTGCCTGACGGCAAACGCTTAAAACCGCGTGAAGTGGTTGCCGAGTTTGATAAATACTTGCATGACGAAATCGACTTGATGAACGAAGCGGCGAATGCCGCACAAATCAAACGCCAGTTCAAAGATAGCATTATGCTGATTGTGCCTGATGTTTATTTTGAATGGACAAGCCGCGAAGTTTTAACGCTTGAATGGATGGACGGCACGCCTGTTTCGGACATACAAACCTTAAAAAACAAAGGGATAGACTTAAAAAAATTGTCTAAATTTGGCGTAGAAATTTTCTTCACCCAAGTGTTTGAATACGGCTTTTTCCACGCCGATATGCACCCTGGCAATATTTTTGTCGCCGATGACGGGCGTTACATTGCACTGGATTTTGGCATAGTCGGCAGTCTTACCGATTACGACAAACGCTATTTGGCGATTAACTTTTTGGCGTTTTTCAATCGCGATTACAAACGCGTGGCAACCGCTCATATAGAATCAGGCTGGGTGCCTGAAAACACCAGAGCGGAAGAATTAGAAGCCGCAGTTCGCACGGTGTGCGAGCCGATTTTCAACAAGCCGTTGTCTCAAATTTCGTTTGGTATGGTGTTAATGCGTTTGTTTGAAACCAGCCGCCGTTTTAATGTGGAAATTCAACCGCAGTTGGTTCTGTTGCAAAAAACGATGTTGAATATCGAAGGTTTGGGCAGACAATTAGACCCTGATTTAGACCTGTGGGCAACCGCTAAACCGTTTTTAACGCGTTGGATGCAAAACCAAGTGGGCATCAAAGCCCTGTGGCGAAACATTAAAAACGAAGCCCCCGAATGGGCAAGAATACTCCCCGCCTTACCCCGCCGCCTAAACAACGCATTAGATGACGACAGAGCCTTATTCAAAAAAGAACTCGCCCAACTCGTCAAAACCCAAAAACGCCAAACGCAACTGATTGGTTTTACACTGATTTGCTGGCTGATTTTGTTGGGGCTGTTGCTGTGGTTGGTGGTGAAATAATGATTGTAGGGTGGGTCGAAGACCCACCGAGAACCGCCGTAGGGTGGGCAACTTTGAAGCCCCACGCGTTTAATACAATGTTTCAGGCAGCCTGAAATGATAGATTTTTAAATGCTACACGGATTGAAAATTGCTAACGCAATTTCTTTATATAGAAAAACAAAATTTAAAGTTGTAGGGTGGGTTTTCAACCCACCGCAACGCCGCAAGGCGTTGATTGGCAAAATAATGAAAGGTTGATTTTGCCCTATCGGAAAAATGGTGGGTCGAAGACCCACCCTACGGCGGTTGAAATATTTGTTTCAGGCTGCCTGAATGATTTTTTTAAAAAGGATTTTTGATTATGGAAATGTTTATTCACATTGCATTATTTTTGTTAGGTGTATTTTTGATTTGGAATGGTATAAATTCATTGAAGAAATTAAAAGAAAACAATCTACAATGGACGGAGATTGAGAGAAAATATTATTTATATAAAAATGGCAATCAATCCGTTATTGATATAAAAATAAATGATATTAAAACAATGGATAATATTAAAGACAAACAACAAATGGTTAATGCAATGCGTGATGATATTCTTTTATATAACAAATATGAAGATAATTATATTGAAGCAGAAAATATAGTAAATAAATTAAAGAAAATTATCCCTTTTTTTGCTAAATTTTCTGTCTTCGATGGTGTTTGTTGTATGTTATTTTTAATATTTTCTATTTTCATCAAAATTGATACTAATTATTTGCTCGAAATATCTGTAATAATGTTAATGTTATTTATGGCTATGGTATTTATTGGTTTTTTAGGAAATGATATGAATTTTAATGCACAACTTATTAAATTTTCTTCAAGATATAATTTATTGATAACTTATTTTAGTTCTTCAAAATATAACGACATAAAAACAATAGAACAGTTATTTAATAATTATCTATCTAATTTGAAATGGTATTCTGGTTTTCAAGAAGTATATTATGAAAATTCCATAAAGTATAGAATAATATTGCTTTCATTATTCTATCTTGGTTTTTTAATTTTTTCTTTTGTATTATCATTTGATAAAAAACAAGTAATAATGTTTTTTCAATAAATGTTACATTATAGCAAGCGTAATTAAATACCGTTTTAATTTTCAGGCAGCCTGAAAAAACAGGAACAAACAACTTATGGCAAAAATCAAAACGCAATTTGTATGCAGTGAATGTGGCGGTGTGTCGCCCAAGTGGCAGGGTAAATGTCCGCATTGTAATGAGTGGAATACGCTCTCCGAAGAAACCGCTGTCAGCCAAGACAACACGGCAGCGAGATTTCGTTCTTGGACGGGGCAGACGGCGGCTATTCAGGAATTAGCCAGCGTTGCCGCCGAAGAAACGCCACGCATACCTTGTGGCAGTGCGGAATTAGACCGCGTTTTGGGCGGCGGCTTGGTTGCTGGGGCGATGATTTTATTAGGCGGCGATCCAGGTATCGGCAAATCCACTTTGCTTTTGCAAATCTTATCGCAATTAGCCCAAACGCAAAAAGTGCTGTATGTGTCAGGCGAAGAATCCGCCGCCCAAGTTGCCCTGCGTTCGCAGCGATTAGGCTTATCGCGTGAAGGTGTGGCATTGCTGCCTGAAATTCGTCTGCAAGCCATTTTGCACGCCTTAAATCAAGAAAAACCAGCGGTTGCGGTGATTGACTCCATTCAAACCGTGTATTCGGAAGAAATCAATTCCGCACCCGGTTCGGTGTCGCAGGTGCGAGAATGTGCGGCACAACTCACACGCCTTGCCAAGCAAAGCGGCATCACCATTATTGTTGTGGGGCATGTAACCAAAGACGGAGCGATTGCAGGGCCGCGTGTTTTGGAGCATATTGTCGATACGGTGTTGTATTTTGAAGGCGACAGCCATTCTAATTATCGTATGATTCGGGCGATTAAAAACCGCTTTGGTGCCGCCAACGAATTGGGCGTGTTTGCGATGACTGACAAGGGTTTGAAAGGCGTTGCCAACCCGTCTGCGATTTTTTTATCGGGCTATCGAGACGATGTGGCAGGCTCGTGCGTTTTGGTAACGCAAGAAGGCACACGGTCTTTATTAGTGGAAATTCAGGCGTTGGTATCAGACGCACACGGCTTTACGCCCAAACGCTTGGCAGTGGGATTAGACCAAAACCGTTTGGCGATGTTAATTGCGGTGCTGTCTCGCTATTCAGGCGTGGTATTTTTCGACCAAGATGTGTTTTTAAACGCCGTAGGCGGCGTGAAAATCATCGAACCTGCGGCGGATTTGGCGGTGATGTTGGCAATGTTATCAAACTTCAAAAACCGCCCCCTACCCCCAAAAACGGTGATTTTCGGCGAAGTGGGCTTATCAGGCGAAGTCCGCCCTGTGGCACGCGGTCAAGAACGCTTAAAAGAAGCGGAAAAATTAGGCTTTACCTGTGCGATTATCCCCAAAGCGAATATGCCCAAAAACACCAAAGATTTTCCTAAACTGAATATTATCGGCGTATCCACAGTGGCAGATGCAGTGAGTGTGAGCTTTCAGGCTGCCTGAAAATATATTCTTCACAAAAAAGGACTTGATTATTCAAGTCCTTTTCAATTTTTCAGGCTGCCTGAAACTCATACATGAAAACTCTCGCCGCAACCGCAGGTGTTTTGAGCGTTGGGATTGTCGAACTTAAAGCCCTCCTGCAAGCCCTCTTTGACATAGTCTAATTGCGTGCCGTCTAAATACAGCAGGCTTTTGGCATCAACAAACACTTGAACACCAAAACTTTCAAACACTTGGTCGTGAGTATCAGGCGTATCGACAAATTCCAAAGCATAAGCCATACCCGAACAGCCGCTGGTTTTCACACCAATTCGCACACCCTGCCCTTTTCCCCTTTTCTCTAAAAATCGGCGGATATGGTCGGCAGCACGCTCTGTGAGTGTAATCATTGTTT
>JAFWTP010000290.1 GCA_017518845.1 Neisseriaceae bacterium | reverse complement strand
TATATAACTGATTTAAAACAACAACTTTAAGCAAAATTGCAGTGAAATCGGTATTATTGGGATATTTTCTCCAAATATCTTTGATGGCTGTTTCTTGTTCTTTGTAATTCAAATATTCTTCATTATTATTCCACATGTCATTGTATTTTTTTACTTCGTTTTTGTTGGGTTTTGGGAGTTTTTTGGGTGTTGAATTTGCCATGATTTTTTCCTTATAAAAGTGGGGGGCAAAAAAATTTTTCGTACGGGCAGGCTTTGTCAAGCCTGCCCTTATAGAGTACTCTATAAGCAAACACTAGGGGACAAAGAAAAAAACGCCCTGCGGCGTGGGCGTTTGGAGTAGGGCGTTTCAGACTGCCTGAAAGTTTTTTAGGCTAAAATTAAATTGAATAATCTTCTGCCATAGGTTGATACAATAATTGTTGTAATCTTTGTTTATTCAATTTCGCTGATATTTTTTCAATAAAGTTATAAATATAACCGTGTAAATATTGATTATTTTTTAATACAATATACAAGGGTATTGGGGCAAATAAATGAGATAAATCTTTAACACACATTTCATTATTTTGAATATTTAATAAATGTGTAGTAATGCCGATACCTAATTTTTGTTGTACAGATTGGCAAATAATATCAGTATCGGGTGAAGTCATTAAAATATCGGGGCTTTCTAATCCCATTTCTGTAAATATTTTTTGAAATGGAATATTTTCATCACACAAGCCTGTTTCGCATAAAATTGGGTAATGAATTAAATCATTTAGCGTGATTTCTTTTTTATTTGCCAATGGGTGATTGGCTCTAATAATCAGTTGATATTTTAATGCGTCAAATGGCAAAAAATGCAATTCATTGTCATCAATCGTATGGGTTGCTACAATACCTAAATCTGCGTCATTATTTTCTAATAAAAAACGCACTTGTTCTAAATTACCTGTTTTCAAAGAAATTTTTACTTGTGGAAAGTCTTGAATAAATGAAGTAAAAATATTGGGGAATTGATATTTGCCCCAAGAAGCAATAGCGGCAATCGTGAGTTTGCCTGTATTTTTTTGAGCAAATTCATCGCCGATTTTTTTAATATTGTGGGTGTCGCGTAAAATACGCTCGGCAATCGCCAAAACCATTTCGCCTGCGTCTGTTACCGATACCAAGCGTTTGCCTTGCCGTACAAAAATTGGCACGCCAATTTCTTCTTCTAACAATCTGATTTGTTTAGAAATTCCAGGTTGCGAAGTAAATAAAACTTCTGCCGCGTCTGATACATTTAAGCCTTGTTTATATACTTCCAAAGCGTAGCGAAGTTGTTGTAATTTCATAATTTTTCCTTTTGTTGATTATTTCAGGCTGCCTGAAATATTATAGTCTGAAAATTCGTCTTATTTTACGCCTTTTGGTTATAAAGATATAAGCAATCAATCTTTGTGTTTTGATAGTGTCATTTTATGATTACGCCATATTGATAAATATTATGGAGTAATAAGAAATGGCTCGTTTAACCATTCATTCGGTGCAGTCTGCACCTGATGCGTCTCGCACTCGTGTTGAGAATGCTTTGAAAATCAATGGTTTTTTACCGAATTTAATCGGTGTTTTGGCAAATGCACCACAGGCTTTGGAAACTTATCAGGAAGTGGGCAAAATCAATAATGGCACTTCTTTATCGTCTGCCGAGCGAGAAGTGGTGCAGATTACTGCCGCCAAACTAAATGGCTGTGCGTTTTGCTTTGCAGGACACAGCAAGGTGAGTGTTTTGAAAAAGTTATTTTCGCCTGATGAATTGACAAATATCCGCAATCTTTCGGAGTTAAATGATAATAAACTCAATGCATTAGCGAATTTTACCCAAGCGGTGATTTTGCACAAAGGCAATGTCGCAGACGATGAATTGCAGGCGTTTTTTGACGCTGGATACACAGAACAAGCGGCGTTGGAAGTGGTTTTGGGCGTGTCGCTCGCGACATTGTGTAATTATGCCAATAATTTGGCGAGGACCGAGATTAACCCAGAGTTACAGGCGTTTGCGTAAATCGTAGGCAGAAATAATTTCAGGCAGCCTGAAAATATTAAAGGCTACAAACTTCACACGGAGAACAATTATGTCTTCACAAAACAATGAGTTAATTCAAAACATTGCTTCATTTGCCCAAGCAAAATTGCGTCCTTTGGTTGAAAAAATCGACCGTGAAAAATTTTACCCTGCTGATTTTCTAAAAGAATTAGGCGAAGTGGGCGGTTTTGCGTCTTTGGGTAACCCAAACGGTGGTTTGTTATCGCAAATTTTGGTGATTCGCCAAATCGGTAGAATCTGCGGTTCGACTGCGTTTATGGTGTGGTGCCAGTCGGCGTTTGCTTGGTATTTGCGTCAAAGTAAAAATCAGGCGTTAAACGATAAATATCTGCCAGATGTCTTATCTGGTAAGCAATTAGCAGGCACGGGTATGTCGAATACGATGAAACACTTGTCTGGCATTGAAAAGAATAATCTGAAAGCAATACGCGTGGCAGGCGGATACATTGTTAATGGCGGTTTGCCGTGGGTATCGAACTTGGACGAAACCCATATTTTTGGGGCAACTGCTCAAATCAATGACAGTTATGTGATGTTTGTTTTACGCTGCAATGCAAACGGCGTATCCATTCGCCGTTGCCCTGAATTTTGTGCGTTAGAAGGCACGGGCACGCTCACGGTTACAGCAAAAGATGTGTTTATTGCTGATGAAGATGTTTTGGCTCAACCTATTGAATTTGCTGATTATATCAAACGAGTTCGGGCTGGATTTTTGCTTTTACAAATCGGTATCGGTGCAGGCATTATTGACGCTTGTCTTGATGTGATTAACGAGAGCAACAAAACGCGTGGCGAAGTGAATTCGTATTTAGAACATAGTTCAGGCAGCCTGAACATTCGTTTGAATAAAGCGTTAGATGAAGTGGCATTGTTATCAAATGAAGTGGAAAACAACAACCACGCTATTTTGCCTGTTCTGAAATTGCGGGAAGCGGCAGCGGTGCTGTGTTTGGACGCAAGCCAGTCGGCGGCTCTACACGCAGGAGCAAAAGGTTATTTAATGCAAAACGCTGCCCAAAGATTAAACCGCGAAGCCCTGTTTGTGGCGATTGTAACGCCAGCAATCAAACATTTACGCAAGGAAATTGCACAAATAGAACAGAAAAAAGCGGCGTGAGTGGGGGATTTTTTAAATGTCACACGGATTCGCTAATGCTTCACGCAAAATCTTTATTCAAAGGAAAACCGTTAGCAATTCCCAATCCGTGTGATATAAAAAATCTAATGATTACAGTGAATTAAATATTTTGACTACGCTTTAAACATCGTTTTAGTTTCGCTTCGCTCGCAGAAACTTCGGTTTGATTGCTTCGCATAAATAAACCTTGTTTTCAGGCAGCCTGAAAAAGGAAAGTAACAAACGGATTTGCTCACTCCTAACGGAGTTCGCTATTTAAATCACCGTGAGCACCGTTAGGTGCGAACAAATCCGTTTGTTCATAAAAAAATAACTGTTAAAAGCGAGCAAAGCAATAAACTTCGTTTTCAGGCTGCCTGAAAATATTACAACAAGCAAAGGCAAAAAAATGAACAACCATATTTTATCCGCACACAATTTATCCATCGGCTATACCGATAAAAATGGCGTAAGCACAACCGTTTTACGCTCGTTTTCGCTGGATATTCAGCAAAACGAAGTGGTGATGATTTTGGGTGCATCAGGCACAGGCAAATCGTCTTTATTGCGGTGTTTGGGTTTGTTGCAAACGCCGCTTTCAGGTAGCGTAAATATAGCGAACAGCACGCAAACGGCGTTTGTTTTTCAATCGCCTGCCCTATTGCCTTGGCTTTCGGTTTATCAAAATATCGCTTTTGGTTCGGATTTTAAAAATCAGCCGAAAATTGAAGATGACGCCGTTTGTCATATTCTTAAAGAAGTCGGATTATTCGACAGTGCGAATAAAAAACCTGCCGAATTATCAGGCGGCATGGCGGCTCGAGTGGCTTTGGCACGGGCTTTGGTGCGAAATCCTGATATTGTTTTTTTGGACGAACCGTTTGCGGCATTAGACGCAATCACGCGGCACGATATGCAACGGCTTTTGCTGCACATGGCAAAAACGCACCACACGGCGGCGGTGATGGTTACCCACGACATTGACGAAGCCTTGCTTTTGGCAGACCGCATTGTACTTTTGGGGCAAAGCCGCTTAATTGACGAGTGGCAATTAAACCAGCATTTTCAGCGACAAAGCGATGATTTGGGCTACCAAACCATTCGCAAGGAAATACTGAATGCCTTACAAAACGCACAGGAAAATAAACAACAAACGGATACTGTGGAGTTTGTGATTTGATAAAAAATAATTTCAGGCAACCTGAAACCAAAAAACGGACGATTTAAGTTGTCCGTTTTTATTCACATCAAGAAACCTTTGCAAAACCTACTTTTTTTCATTCGTCATTCTGAGTGTAAGCGAAGAATCTTTATAAACAATAAGTTAGATTCTTCCTCTTCGCTTCGTTCAGGGTCAGAATGACGAGTTTTGCAAAGGTTTCATCAAGCAAATTACAAAATACCATTATTTTGATTAAATTCAATCATTTGCTGTGCGATATAAGCATCGTTGGTGTATGAATTAGCAAAATGGCTTTGTTGATTTATGATGTTGTTCATATCTTTGAAATTCAAAGAGTTACCGTCATCAAGTTCGATATTTTCAATGCGATGAAGTAGGGTTGTTCCTTGTTCGATGGTGATAACATCATCTGTGCCGATAATCGAAATATTGATGTTTTTACCATCTTTGGCAAACCATAAATCTTGCAAGTTCGCACCGATTTTGAGCGTATCGTTGCCGAGTGTGTCGGAAATTGTGTCCTGTCCATCGCCACGATTGAAGATGTAGGTATCATTGCCCAATCCGCCTTGCATCACATCGTTTCCGCTTCCGCCGTGTAGAACATCGCTTCCTGCTCCGCCTAATAATACATCGTCTCCTGCATCGCCTTGTAAGGTGTCGTTGCCCAGTCCTCCGTCTAAACGGTCGTTGCCTGCACCGCCTTGTAAAACATCATAGCCTACGCCACCTGAAAGGGTGTCGTTTCCGATGTTGCCGATAATTCTGTCATCGCCCATGTTGCCTGAAAGATTGGAGTCTTCGGCATAGGCGTAAATTACATCGTTGCCCCAAGTGGGTTGTTGCACTAAATCTTTAATTGCTTCAATGTCTAATGAAATATTATTAAAATTAATTTGTTGCACGGCATAATCGCCAGCCGCATCATTTTCAAAATAGTTTTGAACGGTTATTTGATTGTTGTTATTCACTTTATCTTGAATAATCAAGTCGTTATCATTGCGGGTGATGTGGTATTGACGGCTATTTCCTACAATACGAATCACATCATTATCTTGACCGTTGGGATTTAGATTGGAAATAGTATCTTGACCAAAGTTTTGGTTAAATACATAAGTATCATTACCTAAACCGCCTTCTAATACATCGTTGCCGTATCCTGAAATAATAACATCATCGCCGTCATCGGCATATACTGTATTATTTCCAGCAGTTAATTGAATAATATCATTTCCATATCCAGCATAGACAGTATCATCACCTGCCATTGGAATAATCACATTATCTTCTTGGTCGTAATATAAAACATCATCGCCATTGGTAGGAGTTGGCAATAATTTTTCTTTAATCACCGAACTATCCCAAACTGTGCCATCGGCAAAAGAAATACTTTCAATAAAACCATCATCAAAAGCACCATCAAAATCATACACATTATCAATTTGTATAGTATTTTTTACCCCAGTTTCAGGATTGGCATAGATAATATAAGCAGAAGTTAAATCTCTTGTAATTTCAATATCTTGTGGATTGATTCCATCACCAAAAACAATTTTATCTTCGCCATTTGAATCATAAATTCTATCATCGCCAAAATCTTTATCAAAACGATATTCATCATTA
>JAFWTP010000289.1 GCA_017518845.1 Neisseriaceae bacterium | reverse complement strand
GATTTCGCAAACGCGAAAAGTGATGTATTTGCAAGACGGCGATGCGGTGAAATTATCATCGCAAGGCATTGATTTAATGACTAATTTAGACAATCAGCCGATTGAACGCGAAATTAAAATATCGGAATTGTCGCTGTCATCGTTAGAATTAGGTGCATACAATCATTTTATGCAAAAGGAAATTCACGAACAGCCGCAGGCTTTAACCGATACCATTCAACCTTTATTAGACGGCAATTTTGCCGCCGAAGTGTTTGGCGAAAATGCTTCTGAATTATTCAAAGACCTAAAAGGCATTAAAATTTTGGCGTGCGGCACTTCATTTTATGCGGCATTAACCGCCAAATATTGGTTAGAAAGCATTGCCCAAATGCCGACCGATGTGGAAATTGCCAGCGAATATCGCTATCGTCAAGTGATTGCCGACCCTGCGGTTTTGGTGATGACCATTTCGCAATCTGGCGAAACTTTGGACACCATGGAAGCCTTGAAATACGCCCAAAAATTGGGACACAATCGCTCCCTATCTATTTGCAATGTCATGGAAGCGGCACTGCCACGAGAAAGTTCGACAGTATTCTACACCAGAGCAGGTGCGGAAATTGGCGTGGCTTCAACCAAAGCGTTTAGCACGCAATTAGTTGCCTTGTTTGGTTTGGCAGTGTGTTTAGGCTGCCTGAAAGGGTTGATTGACGACACGCAAAAACAACAATATGCCGAAGAATTACGCCGTCTGCCCAACAGCGTTCGCCACGCTTTGAATTTAGAGCCGTAAATTGTGGCATGGGCAAAAGAATTTGCCCAAAAACACAACGCCTTATTTTTGGGGCGTGGCATACATTATCCGATTGCTTTGGAAGGGGCGTTGAAATTAAAGGAAATTTCCTATATTCACGCCGAAGCCTATCCTGCGGGCGAACTCAAACACGGGCCACTGGCTTTGGTTGATGAAAATATGCCTGTGGTAGTGGTTGCACCGAACGATAAATTATTGGACAAAGTTAAGGCGAATATGCAAGAAGTGGCGGCTCGTGGCGGACGATTGTTTGTTTTCACCGATGACGACAGCAATATTCAGCCCGATAAGCAAGTTGCCGTGATTCGCCTGCCCCGCCATGTGGGCATTCTGTCGCCGATTGTGCATGTTGTGCCTGTGCAGTTACTGGCATACCACACCGCTTTGGCATTAGGCACCGATGTCGATAAACCCAGAAACTTGGCGAAGTCGGTTACGGTTGAATAAAGGCAGTGAGCAATTAGAAATGAGCAATTAGCAATTAGGTGCTATGTCAAGCCTTATCAGGCTTGATGGATAATATTCAGATAACGCTTCGATAATATTTTAACTTCACTTCGTTTCAGGCTGCCTGAAAGATAAATCGAAGCGTTATCTAATAGAAAATCCGTTTTGCCGCAAGGCAAAACATAAAACCCATTGCTAATTGCTCATTGCTCATTGCTCATTGAATTAAACTTGCCCAAACGCAAAAAAACGCTCATTTTTTACCATTTCATATAAAAAACCGCTATCATTAACCCGCTTTTAACTTAAATAAGGAAACTCTGATGAAGAAATATTTAGCCGAAATGTTCGGTACAATGGTTTTGGTGTTAATGGGTTGTGGCGTGGCAGTGAGTTTGGGTTGCGACCCTGTGGCAAACATTCCTGCTGTGGTTGGCACGGCTTTGGCGTTTGGTTTGTCGGTTGTGGCAATGGCTTATACCATTGGCGGCGTTTCAGGCTGCCATATTAACCCTGCCATTACTTTGGGCGTTTTGTTGAGCGGCAGAATGGAAGCCAAAGACGCGGTGATGTATATGCTGTTCCAAGTAATTGGTGCGTTTATTGGTTCTGCCTTATTGTTTGCCTTAACCGCAAATGTTGATGGGTTAAGCGGCACAGGGGCGAATGATTTGCAAGCAGGCGTATCAGTAATTGGCGGCTTATTGGCAGAAGTGGTTTTCACTTTTGTGTTTGTATTGGTTGTATTGGGAGCAACCGCCAAAGCCAACGGAGCAACCAACAACTTGGCTGGTTTGGCGATTGGTTTGGCATTGGTTTTGGTGCATTTGGTGTGCATTCGCTACACAGGCACTTCGGTTAATCCCGCCCGCTCCATTGCTCCTGCGGTATTTCAAGGCGGCAGTGCAATGGCAAATGTATGGATTTTCATCGTAGGACCATTTGTAGGCGGAGCATTAGCCGCTTTGGCTTGGAAAATTATCGATACCGAAGATTGATTTTTAACAGATAATAAAAACGGACTTGTGCTTAAAAAACAAGTCCGTTTTTATTTTTTCAGGTAGCCTGAAAGGGTTTATCTTCGCTACACATACAATTAGAACTTATACCGCAAGCCTATATCGGCGGAAGTTCTGTGCCAGTGTTTGCCTGTGGTATAGCCCACATTGGCACCAATATCAAAGTTAGGTGTGGGTGAGAACGATAAGCCTACTTTACTTTGTAAGCGAGTGTGTGGCGTTTCTCGTTCCGACATTTCATAACTTCTGCCGCCAATTACCGCAGTATGGCGAGTTTTACTGTGCAAGTCTTGTGCTAAACCGATTTTACCGTTCAAACGCAGATTATCCACTAATTTATAGCCTGCATCTAATTCGGCAACAGCAGAAACATTGGTGCTGGAAATATCTTCGGCACGCACAATATCGCTAACTGCCACGCTGTCAATATCGGTTTTTTCAT
>JAFWTP010000288.1 GCA_017518845.1 Neisseriaceae bacterium | reverse complement strand
ATTATTCTTAATTATCCAAAATATGTTTCAAAGGCAGTGAAGTGGTGTGTTTAATTTCTTTTAACACAAAACTTGATTTTGCGTCCAACACGCCTGTGCGGGACAGGAGCGTATCCAAAATAAAGTGCGAAAAATCGTCCATATCCACAAAAAAAGCGTGCAGAATATAATCGGTTTCCCCCGTCATCGCAAAGCAACTTAACACTTCTTCCCAATCTCGCACAGCCAATTCAAAGGCGGCTCGAATTTCCTTGTTTTTCGCCAAAGTTACACGAATATACGCCTGCAAACCCAAACCGATTTTATTCGGCGATAACTGTGCCGAATAGCGTTCAATCACGCCACTGTCTTCCAACTGCTTTAACCGCCGCAAGCACGGAGACGGCGACAACGCCACGCGTTCGGCTAATTCCACATTACTTAACCGCCCATTTTGTTGCAGGGCATTCAAAATGCGTAAATCGGTTTTATCAAATGAGTTCATTTTGATTTTTCCGTGTAGGTAAAGGCGATATTGTGCAATAAAATAATAAAAAAAGGGAGAAAATTTAATAAAAATTGTAAATTTAGTAATTTTTTGGCGTTTTTACTTTTCAGGCAGCCTGAAAACAGTGAGCAGCCGTAGGGTGGGCTTCCCAGCCCACCAACAACGCCGCAAGGCGTTGCTTTTAATTATTTTCAGGCAGCCTAAACTTTTTTCTCATCATCATTTCACTCCGCCCTATCGGGCGGTTGGTGGGCTGGGAAGCCCACCCTACGGCGTTTCTGTATTCTTTCAGGCAGCCTAAAAATATAATCGAAGCGTTATCTAAATAAAAATCGTCAAGCCATAGGCTTGACTAAACAACTGCTCACTGCTCATTGCTCACCGCTCACTGTTTTAAAATTATTTCTTTTGTTTTAGTCAAGAATAAGCGATAATCTCACTTTTATGCCAACAAACCCAGATTTATAGGTTGTTTATGGACTTGCCCTTATTCTCATTCAAAGGAAAAACCCTGCTGCCCATTGTTCAAGGCGGTATGGGGGTTGCTATTTCTGCGTCAAAACTATCGTCTGCTGTGGCTCGCGAAAACTGTATCGGCACGATTGCGTCCGTTGATTTACGCCATTTGCACCCCGATTTACTCGAACAATCTTTGGAAAACCCTACCGAAGAAAAATACAGTCGCCTAAACTGCATTGCTTTGGACAGAGAAATTAAGTCCGCATTAGCGATGAGCGAAGGCCGCGGTATGATTGCCGTTAATGTGATGAAAGCGGTGAAAGACCATAAACTGCATGTGCGTCAAGCCTGCGAGTCTGGGGCTCACGCGATTGTAATGGGTGCGGGCTTGCCTTTGGATTTGCCCGAAATGACCGAAGATTTTCCGAATGTGGCACTCCTGCCCATTTTGTCGGAATCGCGGGGTATCGGCATTGTATTGAAACGCTGGATGAAGAAAAATCGCCTGCCTGACGCAGTGGTGATTGAACACCCAAACCACGCCGCAGGGCATTTGGGGGCGGCAACCATTCAATCCGCCGTTAAAGACGATCGTTTTGATTTTGTTCGTGTTTTAGAAGAAACCAAAGAAGTCATCAAAAAATTAGGTTTGGAAAGCGAAAAAATTCCGATGATTTTGGCAGGCGGTATGGCGAACGCTCAAAAAGTGAAAACCGCCCTGTGCGAATGGGGTGCGAATGCGGTGCAAATCGGCACCGCCTTTGCGGTAACACGCGAAGGCGACGCACACGACAATTTCAAACGCACGCTTTTGGGTGCGGCACGCGAGCAAGTAATTGAATTTATGTCGGTTGCAGGTTTGCCCGCACGCGGCATTCGCACCAAGTTTTTAGACAGTTACTTAAAACGCGAAGAAAAACTACAAGCCAACGCCAAAGCCGATCCAGCCCGTTGCACACAAGGCATTAACTGCCTGTCGGTGTGCGGTTTGCGAGATGGTTTAAATAAAGTGGGACAATTCTGTATTGATTTAAAACTCGCCGCTGCATTTCGTGGTGAAGTTGATAAGGGCTTGTTTTTCAGGGGAAAAGACCCCCTACCCTTTGGCGATAAAATGAAAACCGTTAAAGAAACCATTGCGTATTTATTAGGTAAGGAAGAAGTGGCAGTGTAATTTTTCAGGCAGCCTGAAAATAGGCTGCCTGAAAAATATTAGGAATAAATAATATGAAAAAACTTTTAATCGTCTTTTTATTATTATTTTCTTTTCCCATATTTGCGGAAAATTTACGCCATTTGCCGTTTAATCAATTATTAACCACGATTGATAAACAATGCAGAAATGGCAATAAAACGGCGTGTAATAGTTTGGTTGATTTATATCGTTTAGGTAACGAACAAATGAATATTCAAAAAAATGAAGAACTACAAAAAGAATATTCATTATTAAGTTGTAAAGCAGGTGATCTTTTTTCGTGTGTAGGAAATGCTGATTATATTGTTCAAAATTATCGTCAGTTATGTAATCAACAAACAAAAAATAGCGATTTAATTTATTGTGTTTCAAAATCATTATATTTTTACAGGGATAATAAAAATATAAAATCATTTTTAAGTAATTTATGTAAAAGTTCTTATGGAAAAAGTTCCTGTATTTCCCTAAATGCTCCATTAGATAATAAACAAGAAATGATAAATTATATCGAAGAACAATGTCAGCAAAAAAGTTATTGGGCTTGTTGGTCAAGACAGAGATATTATGAACTTACCAAAGATAAACAACAAACAGAAAAATATAAAACATTAAGAAAACAAATTAGTTTAGATAAGTGTGATAATGAAAACGAACCTTATCATTGTGCAAATGTTTGCAATTATTACCAAGAAATTGGTGATAAAGAAAGACAAGAATTTTACTCACAAAAAACAATGAATATTTATAGAAAAATGTGTGATGAAAAATTGATTGATAAAAATTTAGGAGAATTTGGTTATTCTTCGGCGTGTAAAGTAATTGCAGACAACACGGAAAGTGAAGAAGAACGCAAAGAATACTTACAAAAAGGTTGTAATTTAGGTGATACAGTTTCTTGTACGGATTTAGCCAGCATTTATTTAAATTTTAATGGACTAAATCAAAAAGATGACGAGAAAAGTAAAGAATATTATGGTAAATCTTGTGATTTAGGAGATATAAATTCGTGCATTTTATATAAAAATTTTCATACACTTTTATTATATAAAATGAAACGCCCAATGAAAGACATATTAAGGAATTTTTATGACTGAAAACAATTTGGACAAAATCGTGCAAACTGCCGTTAAAGTGTTGGAAGATATAAAAGCCAAAGATATTGCGGTGATTGACACAGCCGACAAAACCCCTTTATTTGCCAAAATGATTGTGGCAACGGGTGAGAGTACGCGGCAGGTAAAAGCGTTGGCAAACAATGTTGCCAAAGAGTGGAAAGATAACGGCGTGGAAATTTTAAGCAGCGAAGGTAACGACAGCGGCGAGTGGGTGCTGATTGACGCTGGCGATTGCGTGGTGCATTGTATGTTGCGAGAAGTACGCGAATACTACGACTTGGAAACCCTATGGGGCGGTGCCAAACCTGTGTGAGCATAATTGACCCTTTCATGCAGCCTGAAAGGTTTTTATAGTCAATCAACTTCAAAATTGAAATGCGTTAGCTCGCCTTGTCGTATTATTTATACTGTCTGCGGCTCGCCGCCTGTTTCACTTTTGAATTTGATTGACTATATTATAGAAAATAATATGAATATCCATATATTAGCGGTTGGCAATAAAATGCCCAACTGGGTTGAAACGGCGGTTGGTGATTATGCCAAACGCTTTGGTCGCGATATTAAATTGTCGATAAAAGAAATCAAACCCGAAAAACGCAATAATACCAGTGCCGAGCAGTGTATGGCGGAAGAAGAAAAACGCATTCACATGGCACTGCCCGACAAGCCCTATATCGTTATTTTAGACGAACATGGGGCGAATGTAACTTCGCTTAAATTATCGCAATATATTGATTTTTGGAAACAAAATAATATTCACCCATGCTTTATTATCGGCGGTGCAGACGGCATTTCAGGCAGCCTGAAAAAAGACGCTGATTTAACCTTGCGACTGTCTGACCTAACCCTACCACACGGCTTGGCAAGAGTTTTACTCGTGGAACAACTCTATCGAGCAGTCAGCATTTTAGAAAATCACCCGTATCACAGAGAATAATCGTTTTCAGGCTGCCTGAAAAAAGTTCAATTATCGAATATATGCTTTTCTTAACGCTTGGTTGATATTCGTTCGCCAGTCTTTGCCTGTGGCTTGAATGATTTTGAGTAAATCATTGTCCAAATTCAGTGTAATTTTGGTTTGTGGTTTGGAGCAAGATAACAATGATGATAATTCAGAAATTTGACGAACCGATTTTGCTTGGGCAAAATCAGCGTCTGTCCATTCTGGATTTTCATTGTCAATAATGGGTTCTGTATCGGAAATTTCTATCTTTTTCCCATTAGGTAATGTTTTTAACATATTGATTTATCTCCCTTTTATTGGCTTTACGAAAACTAATTGCTCGAATATTATTTTGGCGTAAGGTAAAAACAAAAACGGTTAAACGATTGCCTAATAAAGCCATTGCTCGAAAACGCTTTTCGCCATAATCTTGACGATTGTCTTCAATAATTAAAGCACTTTCCCAGTCAAGTTGTTGGGCTTCTTCAAAAGATAAGCCGTGCTTGGCAATGTTTTCACGGTTTTTATTTTCGTCATATTCAATATTCATAGCCTACTTATTTTAGTTAGCAAAATAATACTCGTCAAGAAAGCCGTTTCAGGCTGCCTGAAATTGCTCATTGCTCACTGTTTGACCACATACGCAAAAGCGTGTTTTTTGCCGTTTTCGTCTTCTTCCAAATACACGCCTTGAATTTCGGGTTCAAAACCTGGTAGTTGGTTAATGCCCTCTTCTAATGCCAAGAAATAATCCAAAACCGCACCGTCCCACACTTCACCTGGCACAATGCACAGCACACCTGGCGGATAGGGTAAGGCGCCTTCGGCGGCGATTCTGCCTTTGATTTGCGACAATGGCACTAACTCAATTTGATTGCGGATAAAGGCGTTGTGTGCGTCTGACGCACTCATCGCAATTTGTGGGAAATGTTGTTTTTGAAACATTTGCCGCTGCAAGGTATTAAGATTGTGCGAACGATAAAAATCGTGCATTTTTTGGCACAGTTGGCGAATACGCATTTTGGCGTATTGCGGGCGTGCTTTCACCAAAGACGGCAACATAGACGACACCAAACTGTTGGCTTCAATATGTTCTTCAAAACGGGCGATTGTGGCAACAAGATGTTGAAATTTCGCCATATTTTCCGCAGGCGTAAGCAGGAATAAAATGGAATTTAAGTCGGCTTTTTCAGGAATCACCAAGCGTTCTCGCAAATAATGAGCCAAAATCGCCGCAGGAATGCCAAAATCTTCGTATTCGCCTGTATCAATGTTGATACCTGGTGTGGTGAGCAATAATTTACACGGATCAACAAAATATTGCTCCGCCTTATATTCGGCAAAATCGTGCCATTTTGCGCCCTCTTCAAAGCGGAAGAAACGCACATCATCTGCCATTTCTTCGCTGTCATAATCTTGCCACAATTTGCCGTCAATTTCAGGCGGCACAAAGGGTTTAATCATTTTGCAAGTTTGCAACAACATTTTGCGTGCTTCAATGCCGTTAATCACGCACTCACGCCACATCATTCGCCCTGCTTTGCCCTCGTGCATTTTGGCATTCACATCAAGAGACGCAAAAATCGGATAAAACGGACTGGTTGAGCCGTGCATCATAAACGCATTATTAAAGCGTTTGTGGTTGCAATAGCGGCTTTGCGAGTGTATGTGATGGTCTTTTTTATGAATTTGCGAAGCCTGCGAAAAACCTGCCTGCTGTTTATGCACCGATTGCGTAACGATAATACCAGGGTCGTTTTCGTTTAAATCTAATAATAAGGGCGAACAATCGCTCATCATCGGAATAAATTGCTCATAGCCTACCCAAGCCGAATCGAACAGTATGTAATCGCATAAATGTCCTATTTTATCAACCACTTGGCGAGCGTTATAAATCGTGCCGTCATAAGTGCCTAATTGAATCACTGCCAAACGAAATGGGCGTTTTTCATTCGCTTTTTCAGGAGCGACTTTGGCAATTTCTGCCCGAATATAATCTTCTTCAAATGACGGCGAAGTAATGCCGCCGATAAAACCGTAGGCATTGCGAGAAGTTTCTAAATAAACAGGTTTGGCACCGCTTAACAACAAGGCTCCCTGATGCACCGATTTATGATTATTGCGGTCAAACAAAACCAAATCATCTTTGGCAGCCAAAGCACCGATGGCAATTTTATTGGCTGCCGAAGTGCCGCCTAATACAAAATAAGTTTTGTCGGCGTTATACACTTTTGCCGCGTGGGCTTGGGCTTCAAACGCAGGGCCTTCGTGAATCAGCAAATCGCCCAAACGCACATCGGCGTTGCACGAATCCGCCCGAAACAGCGTTTCGCCAAAATACAAGAAAAACCGCCGCCCTGTGGGGTGTTTGCGGAAAAACTGTCCGCCCTGATGACCTGGACAATCAAACGCCGCATTACCGTAATCGGTATAATTTTTCAAGGCTTGGAAAAACGGCGGATCAAGGCTGTCAATATAATCACTTGCCGCCGCATTGATTAACTGACCGTTGTAATATTTCAACTCATCTGCCAACTCAATCACGCCGTAGAGTTCAGGCAGCCACTCGGCTGGCACAGTTTCACCATATTCCACAGCGGCAAAAATCGGAATATTAAAACCGATGCGTTCTAACTCATTCCAAACGGCTTCAATATCAGCCACTTTGACGACTACCGCACACACATTGGTGAAGTCCGTCATATCAATATCCATCACTTTGTATTCAGTAATGAACGCAAATTCAACACCTTGCGATACGGCAATTCTCATAGTAATTATTCCTTATTAGTAAGATTAGCGATGCGGATTATATAAATTTATTTCGAAAAATACAGTTTTTTTACACAAAATACCACGATTTAATAAACATAAATATATAACATACGGAAATATAATAACATTTCATTTAAAAAATATTTTCCGGCAGACTTTGGATTTATTTTATAAAAGTCTGCCGGAAAACAATTTTACCAATTTCAAACAGCACAAAAATAATCATCTTGTGCTTTGGCACAATACTCACAACGCCCTAATTTATCCAATGGTAATTTAGGTAATGTTCGTATTAATTCCTTATAAATAACCTTGTTTGTAGCAAACCATTTCCCATCTTCATCAAAAAATCCATCTACTTCAATCACAGGGCTATATCCCCTATAACCGCATATAGCACAATAATTAATGTATTTTTTAGCAGAACGATTCCAACACTCGATGTATAAAGAAAATCCTCGTTTAGTATGTTTGCTGTGCGACATAATAACTTCTTTATTCCTCGACAGAAGATAAAAAATGAATACGCCCCAATGCAACTGGATAATCACGATTTTTCTGCCATGCACAAATAGTTAAATGAGAAATACGACTACCCTTACGCGTTAGCGAACAATCGGCATACAAATCCGCAGGTTTCGCAAAACGCAGGTAAT
>JAFWTP010000287.1 GCA_017518845.1 Neisseriaceae bacterium | reverse complement strand
ATTCATAAACGCACCAGCTTGAATAATTGCACCTGATTTATTCGAGGTAGATTTGCTTACTACTGGTGCTGTTTGTGTGTTTTTTGCACTTTGTTTGTTATCTTTGTTTTTATTGACAACAGGAGTGTTTTTAGCTGTTGTGGTTTTTTTGGTTTCTGTTTGCTTTGATTTTTCCGTTACTTGTGGCACGTCATCTGGTTTATGTTCTTCAACCGGTTGCGGTGGAATAACATCGGTTTGTATGGGAATATTTATTTCTTTGTTGCTATCGGCAGGTTGCGATTGAGTTTCCTCAATTTTATTCATGTCGTTTGGCAAAGTCGGTGCCAATACATCAGCTTCTTGGTTTTTTGGTGCTGTTTCTGTTGCAACTTCTACTGGTGCGGTTTCTACTACCGTAGGTTGTGTTTGAGGCGGTGGTGGTGCTGTTTCTTTCTTTCCAATTGGAGAGATATTTACATTAGGTTGAACTGGTTGTTTAGATGTTTTTTCATCTTGCTTATTACCAGAAAAAATCAAAGCTAATATTAAGGCAATTGCGGAGAAAACAATTACTCCAATTAAGCGATGACGACCGGCAACTCTTATTTTTTCGTATTCTTCTTGTTGTTTATTCATGGTATTCAATCTCCTTGAATTAGTTTATAAGTTCAACAATCTGTGCAACAGTATGAAAAGATCCAAACGCTACTATTCTATCATTTTCTTGTGCTTCGGTTAATGTTTGTTGCCAAGCATTTGCAATTGTTGGAAAAACTTTGATTATATTGCGATTAATACCAACAGCATCAAATTCTGCCAACATGTTTTCTACACTGCGTCCGCGTGGTAAATCCAAAGGTGCAATTTTCCATTCGTCAAATTCTGATGCCAAAATGGATACCACACTTGCCATATCTTTATCATTCAAAATTGAGAAAATGGCGATGCGTTTTTCGGCAAAGGGTAGGCGGCGTAGGCTATCTTTTAGTGCTCGTGCAGCATGAGGATTGTGTCCTACGTCCAACACTCTAATTGGTCTGCCGGCTAATACTTGGAAACGTGCAGGATTTTCGGCTAATAGTAAGCCTTTGCGAATTGCACCAATATCAACTGGTAATTGTTGATGTAAGCATTCTATGGCGGCTAATGCACTTGATGCGTTATCAATTTGGTAAAAACCTCTTAATGCAGGAATGGGCAGAGAGTAACGTGCTTTATGTGTGTAAGAACTGTTTTGCGGGTGAAAACGAAACGACCATTGTTTTTCATCACTGCGTTGAGCTGAAAAGTCTTGTTCGTAGCTAATTAAATTAGCACCAATCTCTTTTGCATGTTGTTGTATGGATTTAATTGGTGTTTTTTGTCCAAAAATGGCAGGTCTGCCACAACGAAAGATGCCAGCTTTTTCGTAGGCAATTTTGTCGATGTTATCACCTAAAAAGTTTTGATGGTCTAAATCTACCGATACTACAATGGCAACACTTGTATCCCACGCATTTACCGCATCTAAACGCCCACCTAAACCTGTTTCTAAAATAATGACATCGCATTTGTGCTGCATAAAAATATCTATGGCAGCCAATGTGTTAAATTCAAAATAGGTTAGGGGAGTTTTATTTCGTGCTTTCTCAATGCGTTCAAATGATTT
>JAFWTP010000286.1 GCA_017518845.1 Neisseriaceae bacterium | reverse complement strand
TGTGTTTCAAGCCGACAGTCGGCACGGTATGGTGGTGATTTTGCAAGGTATGGACGCGTCAGGCAAAGACGGCACGGTGCGGCGGATTTTTCGTAATATTAATTTCACGCCACGCATTTGTGCGTTCAAATCGCCCACACCTGACGAAGCCGCTCACGATTACTTGTGGCGTATTCACAAGGAAATGCCCAAACGCGGCGAAATGGTGATATTTAACCGCAGTCATTATGAAGATGTCTTAATCACCCGCGTTCGCCACTGGATTGATGACGCGGAAACCACTCGCCGCTTGCGACAAATCAACGATTTTGAACGCATGCTGGCTGAAAATCATATTACGGTTTTAAAACTGTTTTTGCATATTTCCAAAGAAGAACAAAGATTACGCATTCAACGCCGTTTGGATAATAAAGAAAAACATTGGAAATTTAATCTATCCGATTTGGAAGACCGTAAATTGTGGGATAATTTTCAAGAACAATATCAAGCAGTTATCCGAGCCACTACCACAGGCTACGCCCCGTGGTATTGCGTGCCGTCCGATTCTAAATCGTCTCGCAATATTATTATTATGAAAATTCTCATCGCCCATTTACGCTCCCTGAAACTGCGTTATCCAACAGTCGATGACGCAAATTGGCCTACGGTTGTGGAGTAAGTGAGCAGTTAGTAGTGAGCAGTGAGCAGTGATTATGTTTTGCCGACAGGCAAAACGAAAAGCATAATTGCTCATTGCTCACTGAAAAAAAAGCCTTATCAGACAAGCGATAAGCCGGGTTCTGTCGTTGAGCAGTCATTCATCTTGATATGCCGTTGCCGACATATTCCAGCGACCTACCCGAACACGCTACGGGTCGCAGCATAGTGTTCTATTTGGTCTTGCTTCCAATGGGGTTTAGCCTGCCACGCCCGTTACCGTGCGTGCGGTGTGCTCTTACCACGCCTTTTCACCCTTACCCACAAGGGGCGGTTTGTTTTCTGTGCCACTTTCCGTCATCTTGCGATGCCTATCCGTTAGATAGCATTGTACCCTGCGAAGCCCGGACTTTCCTCCCTATTCATAAGAATACAGCGACTGCCTGCTTGTCTCATAAGGCGTGAGAAGTGTAGCATATTTTTGTTTTTCAGGCTGCCTGAAAATAGTAAGCAGTGAGCAGTTAGCAGTGAGCAGTTGTTTCGTCAAGCCTTGCGGCTTGACAGATAATATTTAAGATAACGCTTCGACTACTCTTTCAGGCTGCCTGAAAGATAATCGAAGCGTCATCTAAACATATCCGTCAAACCACAGGTTTGACATAATCACTACTCACTACACACTACTCACTGCTCACTGCTCACTGCTCACTGTATTCACCCATACGCCTTTTGCAATACGCTCAACCACTTGGCATTATCTTCTGGTTTGCCAATGGTTATGCGGACGCAATTTTTCAATAAGGGGTGAGCGGCGGATAAGTTTTTAATTAAAAAACCGTTTTGCAAAAGTAAATTAAAACATTCTTGTGCATTGGGCGTGCAAATGGTTAAAAAATTGGCTTCGGACGGATAAACTTTTATACCTTTTATATCTTCTAATTTGGCAAAGGCAATTTCTCGCTCCATTTTTAAGATATTGATATTATGGTTAATCCAGTCCAAATTTTCTAATGCAAATTTGGCAGCGGTTAAGCCTAATTGATTCATATTGTAAGGCGGCAGAATTTTATTAAGTTCATTGATTATTTTCAGGCTGCCTGAAACATAACCAATCCTTAATCCTGCAAAACCAATTTTGCTGAATGTGCGTAATACCAATAAATTATCTATTTCGCCTGCTTTTGATAAAAAACTATCGGACGAAAACGCTCCGTAGGCTTCGTCAATCACCACAATGCCACAGGCTGCCTGAATAATTTGTTGCACAGCGTCTCGTGGATAACGCGTGCCTGTGGGGTTGTTGGGGTAGGCGATAAAAATTAAATCGGGTTGGTGTTCGCTGATTGCGTCTAAAACGCGTTGTAAATCAAGGGTTAAGTCGTCATTGCACGCCACGCTCACATATTGCATACCAAAGAGTTCGGCATTGCGGCGATACATGACAAATGTGGGTTCAATCGCCAAAACTTTTGCATTAGGTTTGGCAAGCAATAAGGTGATAAACTGAATTAACTCGTCCGAACCGTTGCCCACAGCCACGCTGGCGGTGTCGGGAATATGAAAAGCGGCTTTCAGTTTGGGAATAAAATCGTCCGCCGCAATATTCGGATACAGGCGAATGGGGGCGTTCATCAAACGATTGCCTAATTTGCTTTGCATATCAGGCGGAAAATCATAAGGGCTTTCCATTGCGTCTAATTTCACACAATTTTGCGGCACATTTGCCACATGATAGGCAGATGAGCGAAGAATATCGGGGCGAATTAAATCGGTTAAGGGTTTCATCATAAGGGTTCTCATTAAAGGTTTCCAATATAACTTTCAGGCTGCCTGAAAAACAAGTATAATAGCACCTTATCGCCGATTTATAGCAAGATTATCTATCGTGCTGTCAATCGACCATACAACGCCAATTTGTAGCATAAATAGGTTATCACGATGAAACAGGTTTTTTTAGATTTTGAACAGCCCATTGCCGAGTTAATGCAAAAAGTGGAAGAACTGCATTTTGTACAGAACGGTTCGGCAGTGGATATTTCCGAAGAAATCAAACGCTTACAGAAAAAAAGTGATTCGCTGACCAAGTCGATTTATGCGAAATTAAGCCCTGCTCAAATTGCCCAAGTGGCAAGACACCCGCAACGCCCTTATACCCTTGATTATATTAGTGGTATTTTTACCGACTTTGAAGAATTGCACGGCGACCGTGCATTTGCGGACGACCCTGCGATTGTTGGCGGTTTGGCTCGTTTTGACGGCAATTCGGTGATGGTGATTGGTCATCAAAAAGGACGCGATACCAAAGAAAAAGTGTATCGCAATTTTGGTATGCCCAAGCCCGAGGGCTATCGCAAAGCCTTACGCTTGATGAAATTAGCGGAAAAATTTAACATTCCTGTGCTCACCTTTATCGACACGCCAGGTGCGTATCCTGGCATTGGGGCGGAAGAACGCGGGCAGTCGGAGGCGATTGGACGCAATTTATACGAAATGGCACGCTTAAATGTGCCTGTGATTTGCACGGTAATTGGTGAGGGCGGTTCTGGCGGTGCGTTGGCAATCGCTGTGGGCGATAAGGTGAATATGCTGCAATATTCCACTTATTCGGTGATTTCGCCCGAAGGCTGTGCGTCTATTTTATGGAAAACTGCCGAAAAAGCGGCAGACGCGGCGGACGCTTTGGGTTTAACCGCCGAACGCTTGCTAAAACTCAAACTGATTGACCGCATTATTGATGAACCTTTGGGCGGAGCACATCGCGATTTTGACGCTGTTTTTGCCGCAATGGCAAACGCCTTGCGTGAAGATTTGGCAGAATTAAACGGACAAGGCAAGGCTTTAACCGAAAAACGCTTTAACCGCATTATGGCGTATGGACAATTTGACGAATAAACTTGCTTATATTGTTGAAAATTCTTGGTTGGCACATTGTGCTGACCATTTTTCGTGCGAAGTGGCACTGTCAGGCGGCGTGGATTCTGTGGTGCTGTTGCATTTATTGTGTTGTTTGCGTGACAAAAATCCTGCGTTTGATTTATCCGCTGTGCATATTCATCACGGTTTGCAAAAAGTCGCCGATGCGTGGGGTGTTTTTTGCCAAAACCTGTGCGACAAATGGCAAATTCCTTTGACTATTCAAAAAGTTAAGATTGATAAACGGTTAGGTTTAGGCGTGGAAGCGGCAGCTCGAAATGCACGCTATGAAGTGTTTTCAGGCAGCCTGAAACCTGTGATTGCGTTAGCACATCACCAAAACGACCAAATTGAAACATTTTTTCTATCCGTTTTGCGTGGCGGCGGCGTGCGGGGTATGAGTGCCATGCCCGAAGTGCGTTTTTTGCATGACAAAATTTTATGGCGACCGCTGTTAAATATTTCACGCCAAGAGATTGAATTATATGCAAAAAATAATAATCTGCCATTTATTGAAGACCCTACAAACACAGACCCTACCTACACACGCAACTATTTACGCCATTTTTGGCTGCCTGAAATTGAAAACAAAATCCCCCATTTCGCTCGCCAAATTGAAAGCAATATCAAACAATTACAAAATGCTTTGGCAATTTTAGACGAAGTGGCAGCAGATGATTTAGCCCAAATTTCACCACAACACGGTGTGCTTGATTTACACAAATTATCAAAATTATCCGCCCCACGCCGATTAGAAGTTTTATATTTATTTATTAAAAACAATCAATTACAAATGCCTGAACGGCATTGTTTAGAAACCTTTGCCCAACAACTTTTCAGGCAGCCTGAAAAATATGGCGAATTAAAAACACCGCTGGGTTTTCTATACGCCCAATACGGCTTTTTATGGGCAGTGCCAAACCACTTTTCAGGCAGCCTGAAAACTGAATGGCAAACTGTAAATAAAGGTTTGCCTGATGAAATTATTGGTACTTTAACTTGTCGAAAAGCGACAAAATGCGATACAATCCGCACCAAAATTGGGCATAAAAGCGTGTGGAAACTTTTGCAAGAGAAAAAAATCCCCCAATTTATCCGCCGTCAGTGGCTGGTGTGGGTTGATGAGCAGAACCAATGTATCGCCGTTGCCAATGTGCGAATTGACGAAACACTGGCAATAAAAAACGGCAAAATGCCTGTGGTGAAAACATTACAGCGTTTTTTCAGGCAGCCTGAAAACAATGAGTAATGAGCAATGAGCAATTAAGTTTTTCGTTTTGCCTTGCGGCAAAACGAGACCCTTCGCTTACGCTCTGGGCGACATATTTGTAAGCGACAAGTCGCTAACAAATATTGTCGTTTTAGATAATGCTTCGATTTTGCTTTTAACTTTACTGCATTCGCCCCACTTCGTTTCAGGTAGCCTGAATTTAATCCTGTGTGTCATTGCGAGATTTGAACGAAGTTCAAATCGTGGCAATCCAGCAAAAAATCGCAAGATTTTTTGCCAACGCCAAAGGCGTTGTAACGGTATTGCAAAAAGCCGTTTAGGTGGTCTAAATTGCATAAGAAAGTGCGTTACAACGCCTGCGGCGTTGGCAAATCGCTTTGCGATTTGCTGGATTGCCACGATTTTGCTACGAGATTGCCACGCCAATTTCATTGGCTCGCAACGACATATCCGTAGGCAACAAGTTGCCTACGGCTAACTGTCGTCTCGCAATGACACTGATTTTATTTTCAGGCAGCCTGAAAGTGTAAATTAAGCCCATTTAACATTGAACTTTTCCTTTAACAAACCGTCTAACACCTTATGCAGGGTTATAAAAACACAAGAAAATCTACTCATGGAACAACAAAAACAGAAAAATAGCATTGATTTTGCTCTAATAGAAAAAGCGAAAAAGGGCGAGCATGCGGCGTTTGATGTGTTGTTTGCCAAATATCGACAGCGTTTGGTGCGTATTCTGTCGCGGTTTCTCAATAATCACGCCGAAATTGAAGATGTAACTCAAGAAACCTTGCTCAAAGCCTATAAAGCCCTGCCTGAATTTAATCACGACAGTGCGTTTTTTTCGTGGCTGTATCGCATTGCGATTAACACCGCAAATTCACATTTTCGTGCAAAATCAAGGCAAAACACCATTTCGTTAAGCGAATTTTCTCATACGGACGATGATGACAATGATGATTTAATCGAAAATCGCTTAACCGATACGGCAAACCCTGAAAACATTGTGATGAGCCGCGAACTGGCGGACACCATAGAACAAGCCATGCAGGGGCTGCCTGAAAAACTGCGTCAAGCCATTGTATTGCGTGAAATTGACGGCTTGTCGTATGAAGAAATTGCGAAAATTGCGAATTGTCCAGTCGGCACGGTTCGCTCTCGCATATACAACGCACGAGAGGCGATTGCACAAAAAATTCGCCCGTTAATAGACAATGATGATGAGACAAAAAGGTGGTAGTTATGGATAAGCGTAACGAACAAATATCCGCCCTAATGGACGATGAACTCAATCTTGATGAACAACAACAAGCCATTGATTTCTTAACACAAGACAAAAACGCTCGCCGCGTGTGGGCGGAATATCATATTATTCGCGACTGTTTGCAGCATTCTGCCGAAGTCGCCCCACGCCCTGCGAGTAAAATTCGCCAATGGCTCAATAAACTGCCTGCAAACGACAGTCGCTTTTCCGCCGCCATTGCCGCATCTTCGGCTGTTGCCGTGTTTTTGGGTATTTTATTGTGGGGCGGCGGCTCATCTTCTCAACTGGCTAACCATAACGCCGTTGAAAATACGCCCGCAACGCTTGAAAATTCTGCATTGGTCAGCGTATCTGCCGATAGCGACAATATATTAGCCCAAACAATCGACCGCAGCGAATTTTATCAGCAATCCTATCGCCAATCGGTGGATATGGACGGCTTAAAACAAGTGTCGTATTCATTTGAATAAGGCTGCCTGAAATGAATATGCGTTTGATTTTATTATCTTTATTTTGTTGTGCGTCAGCGGCTTATGCTGATGTTTGGGGCGATATATCCCAAGCCGCCCAAGTGGCATACACTGCCAATTTAAACGGCGAATATGTGCGGCAAACGCAAACAGGCGTTGATTCTTTCGATATATACCGCTTGCGAGACAGCCAAACGCTCACCGAACGCCGTGTTGCCAAAAACGGCAAAGCCTACGAAATTGTACGCATGCGGGACAAAATTTCCTTTTACGCCGCCACAGCCCAAGACTTAAAAGCCGCCGATATAGACGAATCCAATCGTTTTCCAGCGGTTTTGCCTTTTTCCGTTCAATATTTAAGCGAAAGTTATCAAGCGTCTTATCTAGGCGAAGGACGCATTGCAGGCAGAGCCTGCCACATTGTCCGACTCACCCCTTATGACGACAATCGCTACACGCAAGAATTGTGCTTGGACGATGCCGATAACTTGCCCTTATCACGCATTTATTTACACAACGACACCATTGTTCGTGCCGATTTATTTGCCGCACTCGACCGCGAAACCTTGCCTGTTGCCGCAGAATTAACGCCCACGCGTGGCTTCAATTACACCATTGAACGCACCTTAAACGAAGATTTTGCACGATTGGGTGAAAACGACACATTCATACAAACACTACCCACAGGATTTCGCGTAGCAGGTTTTGAGCAAGGCACGCTGGGCGGCTATTATCTCATCACAGACGGCTTGGCAAATATTACCTTATTTGTTGAACCTGCGGATAATGCACCACATCAACTGCCCAATATCGCCAAAAACGGCGTTCGTTCCATAGCCGCACGACACAGCAAAAAACACCACTTAACCGCCATAGGGGATTTACCCCAAGACGGCTTAAAACGCTGGTTAGAGAGCATAGAATTTGCAGATTAAAGGGTTTTCAGGCAGCCTGAAACACATAAAACACAGAAAAACCGCCCCTAATTAGGCGGTTTTTTATAGTCAATTCATACCAAAATCATGCAGCGTTGGCTCGCCTTGCTGTATTATCTATACTATCTGCTGCGGCGTCGCCGCCTTGCCTGTTTTTGGTCTGAATTGACTATATTTTCAGGCAGCCTGAAAGAACAATCGAAGTGTTATCAGAATATATCCGTCAAACCGTAGGTTTGACATAGAAACTGCTCACTTCTAACTGCTCACTGCTCACTAAAATTAACCATAGCGTTTTTGAAATTCGCTCATAAAGTCGATTAGGGCTTCTACGCCTTGTAGGGGCATGGCGTTGTAAATGCTGGCACGCATACCGCCCATACTTTGGTAGCCTTTTAACAGCCGCAAGCCACGCGTGGTGGATTCTTGGGCAAACAGTAAGTCCAATTCTTTGCTTGGCGTATGGAAAATCACATTCATTTGCGAACGAGCTTTGGGGGCGATTTTGTTGGTGTAAAAACCGCCGCTGTTGTCAATCGCTTCATACAATACTTTGGCTTTCAAGGCGTTAATGGTTTGCATTGCCGCCACACCGCCTTGCGATTGCAACCAGCGGAATACCAAGCCTGCAATGTAAATCGGATAAGTCGCAGGCGTGTTGTACATACCTTGACGATTGACATGCGATTTGTAATTCCACACATCAGGAATGCGATCGGAACAACGGTCGAGCAAGTCTTCGCGAATAATCACAATCGTTGCCCCTGATGGACCGATATTCTTTTGAGCCCCTGCGTAAATCAAACCAAAATCGGACACATTCACAGGGCGAGAGAGAATTTCGCTCGACATATCGCACACCATAGGCGGCATAGACGGGTTGGGTTTGGGAATTTCACGATATTGCACGCCATGCACGGTTTCGTTGATGACATAATGCACAAACGCCGAATCAGGGCTGGTGTCCCAATCTTCTGGGGCTGGCAAGTCAGTGTAGTTATATAAATCGCCGCCGTGGGCTGCCAAGTGAATTTCGGTATTCGGCGAGAGTTTGCCCATTTGTCCGTGGGCAATGCGACTCCAATTTCCTGTAACCACAGAATCCACGCGGTCAAAACCGTTTGCCAAGTTCATCACCGTCATATTAAATTGTGCCGATGCACCGCCTTGCAAAAACAAAACGCGGTAATTAGATGGAATATTCAACAACTGACGCAAATCCTGCTCGGCGTGATACAGAATGCTCATAAAAGCGTCCGAACGGTGGCTCATTGTCATCACCGAAAAACCTGTGCCGTTGTAGTCGTGCATTTCCGATTGTGCTTGCGTTAAAACGCTTTCAGGCAGCACTGCGGGTCCAGCGGAGAAGTTATAAATAGTGGGCATTGTCATTTTAAAATCGACCTATTTTATTGAATTCATAAAAGGGTTGATTGTAGTTTTTTGCGGCTACTTATTCAAGATATTTTTTTTAACTTCACTGCGTTTGTCCCACTTCGTTTCAGGCTGCCTGAAAAGGAAAATATAAAATATCGTCAATATTCTCAAATAATTAAATTAAAAATCAGAGTATCTGCGAAAAATTTAGCAATTTTGCCTTGACAAGCATTTTCTTGGTGCTTATAATCCGCAATTCATTTTACTTTCCTTTCAGTGTAAGGGGTCGTTAGCTCAGCCGGTAGAGCAGCGGACTTTTAATCCGTTGGTCGAGCGTTCGAATCGCTCACGACCCACCAAACTTTAACAGCACAGTCTTTTGATTGTGCTGTATTTTTATGTGTTTTTGCTTGCCTTGTGCTACAATTTATCCTTTATGTCTTTTTGGAGAATAATATGTTGAAAAAAGCACTTTTATTCAGCGGTTTATCTTTGGCATTCGCCACTGCCTTTGCCGATAACGGTTTTTTTGTGGGCGGTGATTTGGGTTATGTAAAAAGCAAATCCGATGTAACCATTCGCGACCATTATAATTACGGCTATGTGGATACAAAAGTCAGCGGCAAAGACAGCACAGGTGGCATTGGTATTAAAGGCGGTTATGCGTGGGATTGGTATCGTGTGTATGGGGCATATAACTATGTTGCTCCTGCCAAAAGCACGGTTGAAGAAGCAGGACACCGCTGGGAAAACAAATGGGCAACGCACGATTTTGTGGCAGGTGCAGACTTCACCCCGCCGATTAGCGAACGCTTTAAGTTAATGGCAGGTGCTTATATAGGCTTGTCGGTGTTAAATTCGGAATATCGCTACAAAAGCCCCACTCGCCGTTATTACTACGAAGAAGATGTTTCGCAAACAGGCGTGGTGTATGGGGCAAAAGTGGGCGGCATTTATGAATTTATGCCACACAACGCTCTTGAATTTGGCGTAAAAGCCGAACGAGCCGACTACGCCGATGAAGAACTGTGGTGGGATACCGAATACCGCGACCGCAAACGCACCAACTACGGTGCTTTTGTGGGTTATACCTATAAATTCTAATGCTTTGAAATAAAACGGCATTTTGATAATGCCGTTTTTTTCAGGCTGCCTGAAAAATAACTGATTACTTTATGTTTTTAAAATGCCACACGGATTCGATAAGGCTTACGCAAAATCTTTAAAAACAAAATTCAAAGGAATTGCGTTAGCAATTCCCAATCCGTGTGGCAATAAAAAATTCGTTCAGGCAGTCTGAAAAATAACAAACTGTTATTGCGATATTTTTATAAAATTGAAAAAAATTGCGTTAGCCATTCCCAAGTGCGTGTGGCAATAGAAAATAAACAAGGAAAAAACCCAATGAAAAAATACGCCGATTTGCGTGAGTTTATTGCCTTTTTAGAACAAAACGGCAAACTCAAACGCATTCATCACCCTGTGTCCCCCCATTTGGAAATTACCGAAATTGCCGACCGTGTGTTGCGGCAAGGGGGGGCGGCTTTGTTGTTTGACAATCCTGTGCGGCAAAATGGCGAAAAATACCGCTTTCCTGTTTTGGCAAATTTATTTGGCACCACAGAACGCGTGGCGTTAGGTATGGGGGCGAGTGATACGGCGAAATTGCGGGAAATTGGAGCGATGTTGGCAAGTTTGAAAGAACCTGAACCGCCCAAAGGCTTGAAAGACACGCTTTCCAAAGCCAGTATGCTCAAAGCCTTGTGGGATATGTCGCCCGCTGTGGTGAGAAAACCGCCTTGCCAAGAGATTGTCATCGAAAAAGATGATGTGGATTTGTCGGCGTTACCCATTCAATTTTGTCATCAAGACGATATTGCACCGTTAATCACTTGGGGCTTGACGGTAACACGCGGACCACAGAAAAAACGCCAAAATTTGGGCATTTATCGTCAGCAAGTTATCGGTAAAAATCGGGTGATTATGCGGTGGCTGCATCATCGGGGCGGAGCGTTGGATTATCGTGCGTTTCGAGCAGAAAATCCTGATACGCCGTATCCTGTGGCAGTGGCATTAGGTTGCGACCCTGCCACTATGTTGGGTGCGGTAACCCCTATTCCTGATACGCTCTCTGAATATCAATTTGCAGGCTTACTGCGTGGTGCGAAAACCGAAGTCGCCAAATGTATCGGTAGCGATTTGCAAGTGCCAGCGAGAGCGGAAATGGTGTTGGAGGGGTTTATTTATCCCAACGACACGGCGATTGAAGGCCCGTATGGCGACCACACAGGTTATTACAACGAACAGGACGAATTTCCTGTTTTCACCATAGAAC
>JAFWTP010000285.1 GCA_017518845.1 Neisseriaceae bacterium | reverse complement strand
TTTGAATGTTGCAAAAGAAATTCGCAGCATTAACCGCAACTTACAAAAAGCCGCTGGCATTGATTTGGTGCCTGTGGGCGATTTTTCTTTGTATGACCACGTGTTAGACACGCAGGTTTTAGTGGGTGCCATTCCCGCTCGCTTTGGGTTTGACACTCAAAATTTGTCGATGAAACAATACTTTGAATTGGCTCGTGGCAATAAGGAGCAGCCTGCTTTGGAAATGACCAAGTGGTTTGATACAAATTATCACTATTTGGTGCCTGAATGGTCTGAAAACACCACATTCCAAGCGGTTTTGGGCAGCCTGAAAGCACAAATTAGCGAAGCATTGGCAGACGGCGTTAAGGTGAAACCGACCATCGTGGGTGCGTTGTCGCTGTTGTGGTTAGGCAAAACCAAAGGGGGCGAATTTAATCGTTTGAATTTGTTAGATAAACTCTTGCCTGTTTATGTTGAAATTTTGAATGAAATTAAAGCATTAGGCGTTGAATGGGTGCAAATTGACGAACCTATTTTGGCGTTGGATTTACCCAGTGAGTGGTTAAATCAATTCCAAAAAGTGTATGGCGAATTAGCCAAAACGGGTGTGAAAATTCTGTTAGGCACTTATTTTGGTTCTGTCGCAGAACACATTGATTTAATTAACAATTTATCCGTTGCAGGCGTGCATATTGATTGCGTGCGTGCTCCTGAACAATTATCCGTATTTTCAGGCAGCCTGAAAGATGACAAAGTGTTGTCGGTAGGTTTCATTGACGGCCGCAATGTGTGGCGTGCAAACTTGCGTCAAGTGTTTGATATTCTTAAACCTTTGGCGGATAAATTAGGTAGCCGCTTGTGGGTTTCGTCTTCTTGCTCCTTGTTACATTCGCCACAAGATTTGGGCGTAGAAGAAAAATTGTCAAGTGAAATCAAAGAATGGTTAGCGTTTGGCGTGCAAAAATTAAACGAAATAGGCACCCTGAAAACCGCTTTAAATAACGGTTTAGACGCAGTTAGTGCTCAATTTGCCGCGTCCGATAAAGCCGCGAGAAGCCGTGCGAATAGTCCGCTCATTCATAAAGCAGAAGTCAAACAACGCATTGAGGCGTTACCTGCAAACGCTGACCAACGCAAGAGTGCTTTCCCTATTCGCATTAAAGCACAACAAGCGGTGTTAAACTTGCCCTTGTTGCCCACCACAACCATCGGTTCGTTCCCACAAACCACAGAAATTCGTCAGGCAAGAGCGGCATTCAAAAAAGGCACACTATCCGCCGCTGATTACGAAGCCGCAATGAAAAAAGAAATTGCCTATGTGGTGCAAGTTCAAGAAGAATTGGACATTGATGTGCCTGTGCATGGTGAAGCCGAACGCAACGATATGGTGGAATATTTTGGCGAACAAATGGACGGCTACACTTTCACACAATTCGGTTGGGTGCAAAGTTACGGCAGCCGTTGCGTGAAACCGCCGATTATTTTTGGCGATGTAACTCGCCCCAAAGCGATGACGGTGGCGTGGTCTTCATACGCTCAAACCTTAACAAAACGCCCGATGAAAGGTATGCTCACAGGTCCTGTAACCATGTTGCAATGGTCGTTTGTACGCAACGATATTCCCAGAAGTCAAGTGTGCGAACAAATCGCGTTGGCTCTGAATGACGAAGTTTTGGACTTGGAAAAAGCAGGCATTAAGGTGATTCAAATTGACGAACCTGCCATTCGCGAAGGTTTGCCTTTGAAACGAGCCGACTGGGACGCTTATTTAGCATGGGCAGGACGCTGCTTCCGCTTATCCAGCATGAATGTTGATAACAGCACACAAATTCACACCCATATGTGCTATTCGGAATTTAACGACATTCTGCCCGCCATCGCCGCTATGGACGCTGATGTGATTACCATTGAAACATCGCGTTCGGATATGGAATTGTTGGACGCATTTGTGAAATTCAAATATCCCAACGACATCGGTCCTGGCGTGTATGACATTCACAGCCCACGCGTGCCAAGCGAAGCGGAATTAACGCACTTATTAGAAAAAGCGTTAAAAGTAATCCCCAAAGAACGCTTATGGGTTAATCCTGACTGCGGCTTAAAAACCCGTGCATGGCCTGAAACCCGTGCAGCATTGGAATTGATGGTGAAAGTCGC
>JAFWTP010000284.1 GCA_017518845.1 Neisseriaceae bacterium | reverse complement strand
TGAATATCAGCAAACGCCGTGCCGTCTAAAATCAGGCGTTTGTGATGAATTAAATCCATATTGTTCAGGCTGCCTGAAAGATTGATGGGTGTTTTCAGGCTGCCTGAAACAGCAATATTAAACGGTAACAATTCGCCAAGTGTTTGATTTTCTTTTTTAATTTCGTCAGCAAAAGCCTGATATTGCAACCGTGCATTGTCGCCCAAAAAACCCGCTGGAAAATAATTTTGTGCGGTCATTCTGTCGCTTGCGTCTTTGCCATACCGCACAAAATCCGTCAAAATTGGCGTGCCGTGCTGTTTGTGGTTGATAACAAACGGCTCTCGTTCAAGCATATCTTTTTGAATATACGGATTTTTCCACTCGGCATTGCGTGCTAACCAGTGGCGTGCAGGATTTTTCCAAAAACGCAAAAATGCCGTCCAATCAAATGAAATGTCATTGTTTTTATATTTAATATCTTGATTTTTATATTCTTTTTGAACATCAGCCGCATTTAATGCGTCTGCATATTTTTGCCGAAAGGATCTTTTCAGGCTGCCTGAAAGGCGTTCATCAAAATATCGGTGCGAAAACGCCTGTAAAGGGTGTTGTACGGTGTATTCTTCCCAATATTCTTTGGGCAGATTGCTTAATACGGCAAGCGTGTCGCCCAATTCCCAAATCAATTCGGACGGGGCTAACAGGCTGTTGCTGTGAATGTCTTTGCCCACAAACGACAAATACAGCGTATGCCTGGCACTGATAACGCTTTCTAAAAATAAATAACGGTCGTCATCGCGGCGAGAACGGTCGCCCTTTTGTGGCTTGATTTTCATTAAATCAAACGGCAATTTCACACTGGGTCGCGGAAAAGAATTGGCGTCCATGCCCAATAGCCCCAAAAATGCAAACGGCAAACTGCGTAACGGTATCAGCGAACCAAAGGAAATGCCGCCACGCAAAAAGTTTTTTTGCGTAGAAGTGGCAAACAAATGGGATAAATGCGTGGCAATCACACAACTGGGTATAGTGTCGGTTAATTGTGCTAATTCACATTGTTCTTGCCAATCATTAACGGCTTGCAGAAAATGGTTGGCATCATCACTGTCGTCCCCCAATAATTCATCGTGAATATGATGTAAATACGCCGTCCATTCGCTAACCGTGGCTTTTTGCTGCCATTGTGTGCGAAATTGATAAATTTTTTCAATCAATGCCACAAATTTTCTTAACATGGGCAATAGGCTAATGTCCAAATCAACAGGTGCAATGCCTTGCCAATAAGCACTATTTTCATGCAGCATGAGCCCTGCACAAATGCGATTTAAGGCTTGCGTCCAAGTGAATAAATCTTCATTTTCACCGCCGCCGTAAGCTTGGCGTTCAACACTGTCCCACGCAAAACAAATGTGGCAGTCGCGTAATATTTGTCCTGCGGTGTTTAAGTCGGATAAGTTCAAATCGGCATGCCGCAAAATCACTTGATTTTCCAATAACGCCCACAGCGTTTCAATCTCAAAACGGCTGTCGAACACCGCTAACAACGCCGCCCACGCGTGTGCATAAGCACTGCCCATACTGATTGCCGTATCTGCCAAAGAATAAGGCAAGGCAATGCCGTCCGCTGCATTCTTGCCAAACACCGCGTCAATAAACGGTGCATAGGCTTCAATATTGGGCGACAAAACCGCGATGTCATCAAGCGTATATTGCGGATTTTCTTCTAAAAAATACAAAATCGCGTCTTTTACCGCATGCAGTTCTCGCAACGGGCTGTATGCCGAATGCAACACAATGGAATTATCTGGCGTAGTTTTTTCAATATTTTCAAGCGGTTGATAATGACGAATGGCATATTGCACGCGATAAAGTAGCGTACAACTGCTGCTTATTTCATCTTCTGTAAAAGATTCATCATCTTCATCAAAATTGATTTCGTTCAATAAATCGAAAAAATCGCGGCTTTGTCCGCCCAATGAAACCAATAAGGGATTGGCGTCTGGGTCATTTTTGCGTGCGTCCCCCCAATAAGCACAAGACGGCGACAACACCAATAAATGAATATGGGTGTGTTGCGATAAAGCGTTAAATAATTGCAAATAAAGCGGGGATAATGCCCCTGCGGCAAACACAAATACCCGTTCAGGCAGCCTGAAAGATATTGTTTTATTTTTTAATTTATCCAATAAATCATCTAATAATTCCACACGATTTTGATTGCCCATTCTTTCACGAATAGCCCGCCATAAATCTTTTTGCCATTCTTCATCTTTGCCTAAATCACCCATTAACTGATTTTTTGACCATACCCGAATCCAGTCAGGGCGATAAATCATATATTGCTCAAACAATTTTGCCATTGTTTGCGACAAACCATATGCCGCAGTATCGTGTGATTTTAAGTAATTATTAACGGCGTTTTTTACCGTTACAGGCATTTTATCTGATTGAAATATATTTAATATTTGCCATTGCAATATTTCAGGAGCATAACAATGACGAAATGGTTTTATTTGCTTTTTATTGCTTTCATACAATATTCGCCAAAAAAAGGAATGCACTTTACTGTAACGAATATTGGCAGCCACACCCAATTCTTGGGCAAGCGATAAATTGATAAAATGTTTCATACCGTCTGACGCAATTAAAATTTCAGTTGGAAGAAATATATTTTGTTGCGGATTTTTTTGCATTAAATCCGCTAATTTTTCAACCAATCTTTCAACACGGTCAGAACGAAAAAGCGAAATAGACATAATAATTATTTTTCAGGCTGCCTGAAATTATCTGTATGGTAAATAATCACCACGAATAATGCCTTGTAATTCCCAATATTCGGGTTTTAATTCCACAACGCCCTGTGAATAAGGAGCAACTTGATATGGGTCATAGGAAAAAATAATACCGTCTTTATCAAAATAAAATTGGGCTTTGAGTAATTCTTCTTCAATACATTCTTCTTTGTTTTCACAATGATTAAGTAAATATTCATCGCCTAAATTGGGATTTTCATTTAAGCGGTCGCGTAATATTTTGGCTAATATGGTGCGTTTTGACGAAAGAATTAAATCATCAAAGGTAATTTCTTTTTGATTTTTCAAATCAAACACTCTGTATTTTGTAGAAAAAATGCCATGTGCCATTCCAAAAGCATATTCACTGTCGTGAATTTGAAATTGGGCTATTTTTCCTTTTTGATTAAGAAAAATCACACTGTGGTTATTTTCTGCCACAGGGATATTTTCTATATCTTTATTTTGCGGTGTTTGTATGTTAATTTTAGTGGGTTCTATTTGTTGATTATTGGCAATAAAACCAATATTATCGCTATGTTGTTTTTCTAATTGTTGTTGCAAATCGGTTTTAACTTGTTCTATATTGCGATTGTCCAATAATAAATGATTCAGCCAATCAATTTGCGTATCCAATGTTTGATAATGAATATTCACACAACGATTAGGCAAAGTGGCATTTAAAATATGATAACACGCTGTTTGGTTGAAAATATCTTGATTTTTAGGTTGCAGTGCAGGCACAAAGTCGGGCGTATTTTTAGGTTTTTCAACAGGCACAGAAACTGCCGTTTTAAGATGATTTTTTTCTATAACACATTGTTTTAATTGATTATTCATTGCAACAAAAACAATCGTCCCCGCGACAACGGCAGATAAAACAGAACCGATAACATTCACTTTTTGAATGGCTTTTTTTTGCGGTTTTTGCATTTTTGTATCCTTTAATTCAATATGTTCAGGCTGCCTGAAACACTATAATAAAGCCGCAATGCGTTCTATAATCGCTTTCGCTGCGGTGTGTTTATCGACATTTTCGAGTGCCGTTTCTTTTTCTGCGTCAATCATCATAATGCTGGTGCTGTCTTTGCCCATTGCGTCTGCCACAGCGTTGGCAACAATCATTGGCAAGTTTTTCTTTTTCATTTTTTTTCGTGCATATTCAACAACATGGTCGCTTTCTGCCGCAAATCCCACGCAAAACGGCGGATTGCTTAAATTCGCCACGCTTGCCAAAATATCGGGGTTTTCTTCTAATTCAATAATGGGTAAGCCATTGTTTTTCTTTATTTTTTGTTTTGATTTATTTTTCACTTTATAATCTGCAACTGCTGCTGCTGATATAAAAATATCTTGATTTTCAATATCTTGCATTACTGCTTGATACATATTTTCCGCCGAAGTCGCCTGCGTGATTTTGGCTAATCCAGCAGGTAAGCCAACCTGCATTTGCCCTGTGACAACCGAAACGCTTGCCCCTGCGGCTCGACAGGCTTTTGCCAGAGCCGCACCCATTTTGCCTGATGAAATGTTGGTAATGCCCCGCACAGGGTCTATGGCTTCAAACGAAGCCCCGACTGTAATCAGCACTTTTTGCCTGCCAAAGATTTTTCTGCCCAAATATCTTCAATTAAATCAATAAGTTCAGCAGGTTCTTTCATTCTGCCTGCACCGTGTTCGCCACAGGCTAAATCGCCACTATCGGGCAGAAACAAAACCGCACCGTCTTGTTGTAACTGATTGATATGACGAATATTTGCGGGGTTATACCACATCTCAACATTCATCGCAGGAGCAACCGCCAAAGGACAACGACCACGCGCCGCAACCGTTGTGGTGAGCAAATTATCAGCAATGCCGCAAGCAATTTTGGCTATGGTATTCGCTGTGGCAGGGGCAAGCAGCAACAAATCGGCTTGGCGGACGGCTTGAATATGAGCCATAGCGTTATCATTCTGCCCCAAATCGGTTAAAACAGGCTCGCCACTTAATGCTTGAAAAGTCAAAGGCGACACAAATTCGCACGCGGCTGGTGTCATCACCACACGCACACGATGACCTGCTTTTTTCAGCAAACGCACCACTTCGCACGACTTATAAGCCGCAATACCGCCTGTTATGCCTAATAGAATGTGTTTGCTGTTGTTCATTTTGTTTATCCTATATTATTGTTTTAACAAAGTTTTTTACTTCTTGAATTTTTAATAACTCGGTTAAAAAATATTCAAAATTTTCTTGGGCATCTTTTTGTCGATTTTGAATAATAGAATGGTAATCTATATTCAAAATTTGGCATAATTCTTCGCCTGTCATAATATGCGATATATCAAAACAGCCTTTAAATCCCGCTTTAATCATTTCTTTATCTAATTGATTAAAACAACAAACAAAATATTCGGTAACAAATGGAATTTTTGCACCAAATTCTGTACTGAATTTAATTAAATTATCTCGTTCGCTTTTGGATTTTTTAGTATCAAAACTATCTCCATCTTTAAGTTCGATGACTTTACAAATGCGTTTTTTCTGCACGATAAATATTAACAAATCAGGTTCAATACCGATAACAGAATAGGTGCTTTTTTTAATAATTTCTTTTGGACAAACAAAAACACCATTTTCTAAATTATTGTCTGTGGCATTTTCAATAAATGTATCTAAATTATCAATTATATTAGATTGAGATAAAATAATTCGTTCTAATTCACTACCATTAGAAATAACAGTCGCTTGCACTTTGGAAAATAAATAACCCATTGCATTATTATTAAAAACTCTTTGATAACCAGAATTTTCTTTTCTGCCTTTCATGTTTTCAATTTTCATATTTATTCTCCAAATTGAATATCACCGCCGATAAAATTGCGTTTTAATGCTTGGCAAGCGGTTAAAACAGAATAACCACCAGCGGCAGGGTCGCAAACTAAATCATCATCATCGGTTGTGGCTTGTAGCAAAACTTTTTGTAATTCAATGGGTTTGGAATGTGGGTGTGTTTTAGGAACTTTTTCATTCCAAATATCACAAATATTATGTATTTTCCAAGTAGATTTGGCTAATTTGGGTAATTTTTGCACCACTACTAAATATTCACAAGTGCGGCGTGTTCTATATCCCATACCCATTTTTTCTTTATTCCAAGTAATCATATCTACTGTTTCTAATAATGGGGTTTGATTAAACCAAGATTTAACACCTTCAACTAAATGGAATTTATCCACCCATAAAAATAAATAGCCACTTGGTTTTAAAACTCTTTGAATTTCGATTAAAAAATTTTCAATCGTTTCAAACGACATTTGTGGCAAACTACTTCTGTCCTTACCACGAGAAACCCCCTCATTACCATATTTCATTTTATCCAAAACACCACGATATTGCGGGTCGAAAAAAACAACTTTAACGCTTTCTGCTTTTAAGGAATGAAGTAAAGTAATCCCATCTATTTTGTTTTTTCGATTAAACAAAATATTATTTTCAGGAATATTATTTTTACTGTTTAATTCAGTCAATTCACTTTTTTGATGATTAAATGAATCAAATTTTGTTTCTGAATTTAACATTCTTTTTCCTTAAAATTTAATATGCCTATTTTTATGGGCAAACAACAATATTATCATTTGCCCATATTTATTTTTCAAGCAGCCTTTGTCTCTTCATTGCGAGCGGGCTGGTGCATTAACAGACGCAACAGCCGTGCAATGGCGGATTTCATTTCTTGGCGGGTTACGATTTGGTCAATCGCTCCTTTATTGAGCAGAAATTCCGAGCGTTGAAAGCCGTCTGGCAAGGTTTCGCGTACGGTTTGTTCAATCACGCGGGGGCCTGCAAAGCCCACTAATGCACCTGGTTCTGCCATGACAATATCGCCCAAAAAGGCAAAACTTGCCGACACGCCGCCCATAGTCGGGTCAGTCAAAACCGAGATAAACGGCAATTTTTTGTCTTTGAGTAAATGCAGGGCGGCAGAAGTTTTTGCCATTTGCATTAAAGAATTTAAGCCCTCTTGCATTCTTGCCCCGCCTGACGCGGTTACGCAGATAAACGGGCAGTTTGCAGCAACGGCTGCTTTTACGCCACGCACAAAGCGTTCGCCCACAACCGAACCCATTGAACCGCCGATAAATTTGAACTCAAATGCGGCAATCACAACGGGCAAGTTTTCCATCGTGCCACGCACCACCACCAAAGCGTCATTTTCGCCCGTTTGCTTGCGGGCGGCGGTTAGGCGGTCGGGATATTTTTTGCTGTCTTTGAATTTCAAAATATCCACAGGTTTAATTTCGCGTCCGATTTCTTCACGAAAATCAGGGTCTAACAACAAATCAATGCGACTTCTTGCGTCTAACGGCATATGGTGTCCGCATTTGGGGCAAACTTGAGCATTGTTTTCCAAGTCGGTGCTGTATAAAGTGGAAGCACATTCATCGCATTTCACCCACAAGCCTTCTGGGACTTTGGACGATGCTTTTTTCTCGCCGCGTTTGATTTTTGGCGGCAATAATTTATCGAGCCAACTCATAACGGTTTTCCTTAACTATCTGATATAGCAATATTTTTTGCTATATATACGCTATTTTTTGTTTCAGGCTGCCTGAAAAATTTTATATTGCCACACGGATTCGGAATTGCTAACGCAATTCCCATAACTTATTATTTTTTTTAAAGATTTTGCGTGAGCAAAATCGAATCCGTGTGGCATTAAAACCTATTCATTCAGGCTGCCTGAAAAATTTTGTATTGCCACACGGATTCGGAATTGCTAACGCAATTCCCATAAATTATTATTTTTTTAAAGATTTTGCGTGAGCAAAATCGAATCCGTGTGGTATTAAAATTTCATTACACAATCGCCGCTTTCAGGCTGCCTGAAAGTTCTGCCACGGCGGCAATCGCATTATCGCTATTTTTTTCAATCGTCTCTACAAAGCGACTGCCCACAACTACTGCGTCTGCACATTGTGCCACTTGCCGTGCGTCATCGGGGGTTTTAATGCCAAAGCCCACGGCAATCGGCAAATTTGTATATTTTTTAATCAATTCAATGCGTTGTTTGACTTCTGCCACATTCAAAGCCATTGAACCTGTAACCCCTTTGAGCGATACGCAATAAATAAACCCCTGTGCCTTTTGGGCGATTGTTTGAATGCGTTTTTCGCTTGTGGTCGGAGCAATCAGAAAAATATTTGCAATATCAAAGGTTTTCAGGCAGCCTGAAAGTTCGTCAATTTCATCAACAGGACAATCCACAGTTAAAACGCCGTCAATACCTGCGGCGGCGGCAGTTTTCGCAAATGTTTCATAGCCCATACGAAAAATCGGATTCAGATAGCCCATTAAAACAACAGGCGTAGTTTGATTTTTCTTACGAAATTGTGCTACCAAATCAATAACTTGTTGCAAAGAAACGCCTTTATCTACGGCTCGTTGCGTGGCTCGCTGAATCACCGCACCGTCTGCCATCGGGTCAGAGAATGGCACGCCTAATTCGATTATATCCGTGCCATTTTCCGCTAATGCGTGCATGAGACTCACAGAAGTCGGCAAATCAGGGTCGCCTGCCGTAATATAAGAAATCAAGGCTTTGGGCGTGTTTGCAAAAGTTTCAGCCAAACGAGACATCATCAACACTTTTCGATTAAATTGCCGTCATTATAGCCGTTTTCGTGGGGGAAAGAATGATTTTATGTTGCCGAAGGCAGCCTGAAAAAACCGCCTTGACAGCAAGGCGGTTTGTATTTATTTAAGTCTCATCAATATCCGCAGGGTCTATATCTTGATTAACCGTTGCACCGCCGCCGATTTTTTCGCGGATTTTCTTGTTGATTTCGTCCAAAATTTCAGGATTTTCTTTCAGCCACACACGGGTATTGTCTTTGCCTTGACCGATTTTACTGCCGTTGTAACTATACCAAGCCCCTGATTTTTCGATAATATCCAACTTCACGCCGATGTCGATGACTTCGCCCTCAAACGAAATGCCCTCGCCATACAGAATATCAAATTCCGCTTGTTTGAATGGCGGAGCGACTTTGTTTTTCACCACTTTCACACGCGTTTCGTTGCCCAAAGCTTCTTCGCCTTTTTTAATCGTGCCTGTGCGGCGAATGTCCAAACGCACGGACGCATAGAATTTCAAGGCATTGCCGCCTGTTGTGGTTTCAGGATTGCCAAACATTACGCCGATTTTCATACGAATTTGGTTGATAAATACCACCAGCGTGTTGGTTTGCTTGATTGCTCCTGTAAGTTTGCGTAAGGCTTGGCTCATCAGTCGGGCTTGCAAGCCCACATGCGAATCGCCCATTTCGCCTTCGATTTCCGCTTTGGGAACGAGTGCGGCAACTGAATCAACCACAATCATATCAATGCCGCCCGAACGCACCAGCATATCGCAAATTTCCAAGCCTTGTTCGCCTGTATCGGGTTGCGACACCAACAAATCTTCCACTTTTACGCCTAATTTTGTGGCATAAATCGGGTCAAATGCATTTTCTGCGTCAATAAACGCACATTTGCCGCCTGCTTTTTGGCATTGAGCAATCGCCTCCAAACACAGCGTGGTTTTGCCTGATGATTCAGGGCCGTAAATTTCCACAATTCTACCGCGTGGCAAACCGCCCACGCCTAACGCCAAATCCAAGCCGAGTGAGCCTGTGGAAATGACTTCTAATTGTTCTTTTTGGCTGCCGTCCATTTTCATAATGGCACCTTTGCCAAATTGTTTTTCAATTTGCTTTAAGGCTTCCGCTAATGCCTTGCTTTTGTCTTCTGTTTTGTCGTCTGCTTTTGCCATTGTTTTTAGTCCTATCTCAATGAAATTGAATTGATTTTTAACTTCGCCTAACGGCTATCCTTACGCTGTTTCAGGCTGCCTGAAAATCTATTTTATACTTTTTTCTTCTTAAAAAACAACCAAATAAATCCAGCCACAATCACCGCCGCCGTTAATGATAGTTTAAAAGTCCAAGATGCATACCATGGGGCGTTGAAGATAATCGGCGTATTTGCCGCAACACCTTGTGGCAGGTGTTTTTTAATCGCAATCCAGTCGAGCAATGGATACCAGCAGGCGACAAATGCACCTGCAATCAGCGGAAGAAACCATTTATGCCAAACGCCCATTTGCCACGCTACAAATAAAGCAGCAAGCAAAACACCTGTGGCAATGGTAACTTTCAGGCTGCCTGAAAAATCCATACCGATAAATTGTTTGCACAAAAGGAATGTAACGCCTGTCCAAACAATGGCAAAGGCGGCAAGTAGAAAATCTTCGGGTTCTTGAAACATAATCACATTAAACGCTAAACGATGAGCCGCAACTGCAAGTGGTTACGGCATTGGGGTTGCGAATCACAAATTGCGAACCTTGCAGGCTTTCGGTGTAGTCAATTTCCGCACCGACTAAATATTGATAACTCATCGGGTCAATTAAAAAGGTTAAACCGTCTTTTTCTATTTGAAAGTCGTCATCATTGACAATTTCGTCAAAAGTAAAACCATATTGAAACCCAGAACAACCGCCGCCTGTAACAAATACCCGCAGTTTTAAGTCGGGATTGTTTTCTTCGGCAATTAAATCTTGCACTTTGGCACAGCAGTTTTCGGTGAAAATAATCGGAGATTCTTCGCTCATTGTTGTATTCCTTGCTTGATATGTTGCATTAAAACGGCGAGATTTTACCCTAAATATTAGGAGGCGATGAGATTATTTTATTTTTCAGGCAGCCTGAAAAATCGCAATATTTTTTGATTGTTGGTTACAATAACGCTTGGATATTTTTCACCCAAAGGACAGATAATGAAAAAAATATTTTCCATTTTTATGGCATTTTTTCTAATGATTTCTGTGTGTTATGCAGAACGCTGTCCGTTTGTTTGGCAAATTGAAAAGGCGGGAGAGCCTGTGTCGTATTTGGTTGGCACCATTCATATCAATAAAAAAGGACAGACACTTTCAGGCTGCCTGAACCGTGTTTTGGGCAAATCGCAACTGTTGATGACCGAAGTGTTTATGCCTGTGGATAGCATAGAAGCCCTAAATCCCGACAGTTTTGCCTTGTTTGCGATGTTGGCAACGGGTAATCCCAATCAGTTGCGAGACGAAATTGGCGATGATTTATATTATAAAATCAAAGCATTATGGCAAAAATCGCCCACTATGCAAGAAGTGTTGCCGCTGTATGACCATTTGAATGCGTGGTCTGCCAATATGTTGATGACCAATATGACGATAAACCCTGATTTGTCGGAGAAAAACGGCATAGACTACTTGCTGTCGCAAGCCGCGGCGGCAAAAGGCATCAAACGAGTGGGTTTGGAAAGCCCTTTGGTTGGGGCAAAAATTTTTCAAGAATTGCCGTATGACAAAAATATTCAATCCTTACAAAATGCGGTAACGCATTGGCAAGAAAACGAAAAAATGAATGCTCGTTTAATTGAATTGTATAACGCGGGCGAATTGCTGCCGTTTTTTGCTTATGTGTTTAATGACGATGAGCAGTTAAAATTTATTCCTACAACCGATCGTGCATTTTGGAAAAAATGGATTTACACCACACTCCTTGACGAACGCACCGTATCGTGGCTGCCTAAAATTCAAGCCGAATTGCCCCGACAATCTACGGTGATTGCAGTGGGAGCCATGCACACCATTGGCAAAAATGGTTTGGTAGAATTGCTGAAAAAACAAGGGTATAGCGTTAAAGAAATGAGCCATTAGGTTGTAGGGTGGGCAACTTTGAAGCCCCACGCATTTTTCAGGCTGCCTGAAAAATAAAAAACGCCTATCGGCGTTTTTTTGGTGGGCAAGAATGCCCACCCTATAACACATTAAAACTACGGCAGCACAGGCGTAATCTTTAAGCCTTCATTTTCAGGCAGCCCGAACATTAGGTTCATATTCTGCACCGCTTGTCCTGCCGCACCTTTCATTAAGTTGTCAATCACCGAAAACAGAATATAGGCATTTTCCATTTCAGGTGTTTTTTGCACGGCAATGCGGCAGAAATTAGACGCACGCACGCTGCGGGTTTCAGGCAGCATGCCTTGTGGCAGAATATCCACAAACAGGCTGCCTGAATAAAATTCAGCCAAAGTTTTACGCAAATCTGCACCATTCTCGGCGGTAACATAAATCGTGGCGTGCATGCCGCGAATTAAGGGGGTTAAGTGCGGCACGAAAATAAAGTTATCGGCAAAGCCTACTGCTATGTTATTGATATTTTGTTTGATTTCAGGCAAATGGCGATGACCTGCCGCACCATACGCTTTGAAATTATCGCCTGCTTCGCACAATAAATTTGCCACTGCACCTTTGCGTCCTGCCCCTGAAACGCCTGATTTGCAGTCGGCAATAATCGGCGTATTTTTTTTCAGGCAGCCTTGTTTGAGTAAAGGCAACAACGCCAAAGTAACGCAAGTCGGATAACAACCTGGATTGGCAATAATTTGTGCGTTTTTGATTTTGTCGCGGTTCATTTCAGGCAGCCCATACACGGCTTTTGGCACGGTATTAGGGCAGGCGTGGGTCATTTTATACCATTTTTCCCAGACAGGAATATCACGAATGCGAAAATCTGCTGATAAATCAATAATTTTCACACCTTTATCCAGCAATTCAACCGCTTGCGTCATGGCAATGCCGTTGGGTGTGGCAAAAAATACCAAATCGCACGCGTCTAATTTGGCATCATCAGGGTGCGTAAAACACAAATCAGGATACACGCCCCGCAAAGACGGAAACATATCGCACAATTTTGTGCCTGCGTCCCCACGACTGGTAACCACGCTAATGTGGGCATTGGCGTGATTGGACAAAAGCCGCAACAACTCCACGCCCGTATAACCCGTTGCTCCGACAATGCCAATGTTGATTTTTTCGCTCATCGCTTTACTCCGCAATAAAAATTCAAAACGGTTTATTGTAATCTGTTTGGTGCAAAATATGGGGAAAAAATATCTTTCAGGCAGCCTGAACGATATATCTCATCAATTTCTATCATTTATTTCGCATAATTTTGGGTTTCTTTGTGTAAAAAGTTATACAATGCCAAGCTTAACGCATTAAAGTTGGGTTCAGGCAGCCTGAAAGGGTTGGTTTGGGCTAAAATTCACTATTAAAACAAAAGGTTACACTATCATGATGAAAGAACAAACGGAATTATCCTACTTGTTCGGGTCAAATGCTCCGTATATTGAGGAGTTGTACGAGCAGTATCTTGCTGACCCGCAAAGTGTGGGAGAATACTGGGAACGCTATTTTGACGAATTATCCAAGCAAGCGGGCAATGCGGTGAAAGACCGTCCGCGCTTGAGCGTGGAAAAAGCCATCGGCGAAGTGATGAAACGCCCGAAAATGGCGTTTTCAGCCGCCGCACAACCTGATATGGACGCCATGCAAAAGCAAGTGTATGTGTTGCGACTGACGAATGCTTATCGTTCTTTGGGTTCTCGCAAGGCAAATCTTGATCCATTAAAACGCATGGGTGAGAAATATATTCCCGAACTGGACCCTGTTAATCAGGGTTTGGACAACGCCGATATGGTGAAAACTTTTTCGGTGCGGTCAAATTTTTCTTTATCGCAAAAACTGCCTTTGGCAGACATTATTGCCAAGTTAGAACAAACTTATTGCGGCACAATCGGTTTGGAATTTATGCACATTACCAACACCGCCGAACGCACTTGGGTACGCGACCGATTTGAGAGCGAACTTTCCACGCCACGATTTAATGCAGAAACCAAAAAACGCATTTTGCGGCAAATCACCGCCGCCGAAACCATGGAACGCTATCTGCACACCAAATATGTGGGTCAAAAACGCTTTTCTTTGGAGGGCGGTGAGTCGTTTATTGCCGCATTAGACCATTTAATTCAAAATGCGTCTTTACAAGGCGTGGAAGAAATTGTCATCGGTATGGCTCACCGTGGGCGTTTGAATGTGCTGGTGAATGTGTTGGGTAAAAAACCTGCGGATTTATTTGCCGAATTTGAGGGCAAACATTCAGCCGATTTGCCCAGTGGCGATGTGAAATACCACAACGGTTTTACTGCTGATTTAGCCGCCGCAGGCGGTGCGGTGCATGTGTCGTTAGAATTTAACCCATCGCACTTGGAAATTGTTAATCCTGTGGTTGAAGGGGGCGTTCGTGCAAGACAACGCCGCCGTTATCACATGGGTTTAGACGAACAGGCGCAAATTATGCCTGTTTTGGTGCATGGCGACTCCGCCTTTATCGGCTTGGGTGTCAATCAGGCAAACTTTAACCTGTCGCAAACGCGTGGCTTTACCACAGGCGGCACGGTGCATATTGTGATTAACAATCAAATCGGCTTTACCACTTCTGACTCGCGTGATGTGCGTTCAACCTTATATTGTACCGACATTGCCAAAATGATTGACGCACCGATTTTCCATGTGAATGGTGATGACCCAGAAGCCGTGTGCTATTGCGTTCAGGCAGCCTTGGATTATCGTAAGCAATTCAAAAAAGATGTGGTGATTGACATTGTGTGCTTCCGCAAACTCGGACACAATGAGGGCGATGACCCTATGCTCACCCAACCGATGATGTATCGCAAAATCCACGCACACCCTGGCACGCGTGCTTTGTATGCGGAAAAACTGGTGCGTGAAGGCACCCTGAAAGCAGAAGAAGCCGAACAAATGATTGCGGATTACCGTGCCGCTTTGGATAAGGGCGAGCATGTGGAATTGACCACGCTGTCGAATTATCAACGCAAATTTGCGTCCGACTGGAATAAATACAAAGGCACGCACTGGATGCATCAAGTAGATACATCATTATCTGCCAAAGACATTGCCAACTTAACCGAACGCTTTACAACCATTCCGCAAGACTTCACACTGCACCGCACTGTGGCAAAAGTGATTGAAAATCGCCGTGAAATGGGCAAAGGCAATCAACCGCTTGACTGGGGTATGGCAGAAACTTTGGCGTATGCGTCTTTGCTTACCAACGGTATCGGCGTGCGTATTTCGGGTGAAGATTCGGGGCGTGGCACATTCTCGCACCGCCATGCGGTGCTGCATGACCAAAATCGTGAAAAATGGGATCAAGGCACATTTGTTCCTTTGCAAAATTTAGCCGACAAACAAGCAGGCTTTTTGGCGATTGATTCCATTCTCAATGAAGAAGCGGTTTTGGCGTATGAATATGGCTATGCGTCTGCGTCTCCTGAATTTTTAACCATTTGGGAAGGGCAATTTGGCGACTTTGCCAACGGAGCACAAGTGGCGATTGACCAGTTTATTACATCAGGTGAAACCAAATGGGGGCGTTTGTGCGGTTTAACCGTGATTCTGCCGCACGGCTATGACGGACAAGGTCCAGAACACTCGTCCGCACGACTTGAACGCTGGTTGCAACTGTGTGCCGAACACAATATTCAAATTGTGATGATGTCCGAAGCATCACAAATGTTCCATGTGTTACGCCGTCAAATCTTGCGTCCGTATCGCAAACCGTTGATTATCTTTATGTCCAAACGCCTGTTGCGTTATAAAGATTCAATGTCGCCGCTGTCGGACTTTACCGAAGGTTCATCATTCCGCCCTGTGATTGGCGATGTCATCGAACGCAAAGACACCAAGTCCGTTAAACGGCTGATTCTGTGTGCAGGTCAAGTGTATTACGACTTATACAATGCGCGTAAAGAAAAAGGTTTAGAGCAAGAAATTGCCATTATCCGCATTGAACAGTTGTATCCCTTCCCGTATGACATTGCGGCACAAGAGTTGAAAAAATATGCCAGTGTCAAAGATGTGGTGTGGGCTCAAGAAGAACCCAAAAACCAAGGGGCGTGGTATCAAACCCGTCATCGCATTGAAAATATTTTACGCGAAGGACAGACGCTTTCATTTGCAGGGCGTCCAGCCAGTGCATCGCCTGCTGTGGGTTATAAGAGCAAGCATGACGCTCAACTCGCACAATTAGTGGAAGACGCACTTAACCTTTCATCAAAAAAATAATGGAGTTACAACAATGATTATTGAAATTAAAGTCCCGCAGTTGCCTGAAAGCGTATCCGAAGCAACTTTAATGTCGTGGCATAAAAAAGTGGGCGAGCCAGTGGCACGCGAAGAAAACCTGATTGACTTGGAAACCGACAAAGTGGTTTTAGAACTGCCGTCTCCTGACGCAGGCGTGATTACCGAAATTGTCGCACAAGACGGCGAAACTGTGGTTGCAGGTCAAGTGATTGCCAAATTAGATACCGCCGCCGCCGCCAGCGTTCAGGCAGCCCCTGCCGCTCCTGTTAAGGAAGAGCCAAAAGCACAAGCCGCCGCCATGCCTGCGGCTGCCAAAATTGCGGCAGAAAACAATATTGACTTGTCGCAAGTTAAAGGTTCAGGCAGAGACGGACGCATCTTAAAAGAAGATGTACAAGCCAAACCTGCCGCTGCTGCTGTCGCAAAACCTGCCCCAGTGGTAGCCAGCACGCCTGCTATTCAAATTGTCGGCGAGCGTCCAGAACAACGCGTACCGATGTCGCGTCTGCGTGAGCGAGTAGCCCAACGCCTGTTGCAATCGCAAGCCGAAAACGCCATATTGACCACATTCAACGAAGTCAATATGCAGCCCGTTATGGACTTGCGTAACAAATACAAAGAAAAATTTGAAAAAGAACACGGCGTGAAATTAGGCTTTATGTCGTTCTTTGTCAAAGCCGCGATTGCCGCACTCAAAAAATTCCCTGTGGTCAATGCGTCTATTGACGGCAAAGACATTGTGTATCACGGCTATTTTGACATCGGCATTGCCATCGGCAGCCCACGCGGTTTGGTTGTGCCGATTTTACGCAACGCCGACCAAATGTCATTAGCCGACATTGAAAAACAAATCGCCGACTTCGCCGCCAAAGCAAAAGACGGCAAGTTAGCATTAGAAGACTTAACAGGCGGCACATTCAGCATTACCAACGGCGGCACATTCGGCTCGATGATGAGCACGCCGATTATCAATCCGCCACAATCCGCCATTTTGGGCATGCACGCCACAAAAATGCGTGCCGTAGTCGAAAACGGCGAAATTGTCGCCCGCCCGATGATGTACTTGGCACTGTCTTATGACCATCGCTTAATTGACGGCAGAGAAGCAGTCTTAACATTAGTCGCCATCAAAGACGCATTAGAAGACCCAACTCGCCTGATTTTAGATGTGTAATTATTGTTAAGTTAGATATAAAGGCTACCTGAAACAATTTCAGGTAGCCTTTTTTGTTATAATTTAGCGTTTTCAGCCTGCAAAATTAGATTATAGGAAAATAAAATGAACAATCACAAAACCCCACAATATTTTAACGAGGCTTATGGAGCAAAAGGAACAATTAAACAAGTGGCACAACAATGGCATAAAGGCAAACAACGCATTGTTTATCGTATTCTTATTCCACTATCAAAAGAAAAATATCTGTTACATTCATTTAAGTGGGCTATAATTGTTTTATTATTGTTTTTAAGCGTATCTATTATTTTTATTGTTTTTTCTATTATAAATGCTGATAATGATGTACAAATTAAAATGATCAATCAAGAAATAATTTATAAATCTTTACCAAATACAATCAAAGTATTA
>JAFWTP010000283.1 GCA_017518845.1 Neisseriaceae bacterium | reverse complement strand
TTTCAGTTTAGCCCTGAATTTAACAAGGCGATTGAAGCCAAGCAAACCGAAGCGCAAAACGCCTTGAAAGCGAAAAATATTTTGGAACGCACCAAAATTGAATCGGAACAACGCATTGCCCAAGCAAAAGGCGAAGCGGAAGCAATTCGCATTCAAGCCGAAGCCATTCGTAGTCAAGGCGGTGCGGAATATGTGCAGTTAAAATGGATTGAAAAATGGAACGGCGAACCGCCCCAAGTGATTGCTGGACAGGGGGCTTCTAATTTTATGCTGAATTTGGATAAAAAGTGATTTTGTGGCGATGAAATCAGCATTTCAGGCTGCCTGAAACTGGTTTTTAAACCTGCCGTAGGCAGGGCTCTTGCCCACCAAAACGCATAAACGCCGTAGGGTGGCTCTTCGACCCACCATAACGCCGTAAGGCGTTGATAAAACTCTTTCAGGCAGCCCGTAGGGCAAAATATTCTTAAAAACAATAAGCAATCAACGCCTGTCGGCGTTGCGGTGGGTCGAAGACCCACCCTACAATATAACCCATTATTTTATATACAAAAAAATGCTTCAATTTTCTTTATTACAACAAGACGGCTTTGCACGGCGTGGTTCGTTGCAATTAAATCACGGCACGATTCAAACGCCTGTGTTTATGCCTGTGGGCACATACGGTTCGGTCAAAGCCATGTCGCCTGCAAATTTGAATGAAATTCAGGCACAAATTATTTTGGGCAATACTTTTCACCTGTGGTTGCGACCTGGAAACGAAGTCATCAGCCACTTTGGCGGACTGCACGATTTTATCGGCTGGGATAAACCGATTTTGACGGATTCGGGCGGTTTTCAAGTGTTTTCTTTGGCGAATATGCGAAAATTAACGGAAGATGGCTGCACATTTAAAAGTCCGTTAAATGGCGAAAAATTGTTTTTATCGCCTGAAATTTCTATGCAAATTCAAACGGTTTTAAATTCCGATATTGTCATGCAGTTAGACGAATGTCCTGACGGCAATTCGGATAAAACCACAGCAGATAAATCGCTTGAATTAAGCCTACGCTGGGCGTTGCGTTCTAAAAACGAATTTGAGCGATTAAATAACCCCAATGCTTTGTTTGGCATTGTTCAGGGAGCGTTGTTTTCCGATTTGCGTGCCAAATCTTTGGACGGCTTAATGCAAATCGGCTTTGACGGCATTGCGATAGGCGGCTTGTCAGTGGGCGAACCCAAGCCCGAAATGCAACGCATTTTACGCGATTTAGCCCCCATTCTGCCAAGTGACTTGCCGCATTATTTAATGGGCGTTGGCACGCCCGAAGATTTGGTGTTTGGTGTGTCGTGCGGCATAGATATGTTCGACTGCGTGATGCCCACACGCAACGCTCGCAACGGCTGGCTTTTCACCCGATTTGGCGATATAAAAATTAAAAACGCCCGCTATAAAATGGACGAAAAACCATTAGATGAATCGTGCAACTGCTACACTTGTCAGCACTTTTCACGAGCGTACCTACACCATTTACACCGCGTAGGCGAAATTTTAGGCTCACAATTAAACACCATTCACAACCTGCATTATTACCAAACCTTAATGGGACAAATGCGACAAGCGATTGAAAATCAACAATTTAACGCTTTTCAGGCAGCCTTTTATGAAAATCGCAGTAGGGGGATTGAATAAAAATTCTTTCAGGCAGCCTGAAAAAAAATGGCTACCCAAAAGAGTAGCCCAAAAGAAAGAGAGATAAAAACGAAAGGAGATAAAAATAACAATTAAAAACTCTGGTGGAGATAAGCGGGGTCGAACCGCTGACCTCTTGCATGCCATGCAAGCGCTCTACCAACTGAGCTATACCCCCGAAACTTGGGCGGCATTATAGCCGTGCGTGCGACACAATGCAAGTTTTAATCGTCAAACAATTTCAAAATTGAAATGCGTTACTTCGCCTTGTCGTACTATTTATACTGGCGGCACGCTCGTTGCCCGTTTCTCGTTTGAACTTGTTTGGCTATATCTGTTTGATAAACAATCAACTATATTTTTCAGGCAGCCTGAAAATAATATAATTTGTTGTTTAATAAAGATTTTCTTCTAATAATTGTAAAGCATAGTCTACGGCTTGTTGTCGGACTTTATCGCGGCTACCTGAAAAGTGTTTTATTTGGGTAAGTGTTTGATTTTTAGTGCATAAACCAAAACACACCGTGCCAACGGGTTTGTCTTTCGTGCCGCCAGTA
>JAFWTP010000282.1 GCA_017518845.1 Neisseriaceae bacterium | reverse complement strand
ACCGCCCAAGCATTAAAAATCACCTTTGACGAAGATGATGAACTGATTGATTTAATTGGTGAAGACGCATATACCAAGTTAGAAGAAAGCACCGCAGGACACCATATCGGCGGCTATCCCTATTTTTGCCAAGAAGACCCGCGTTATTATGGTTTGTCTGAATATAAAATCTTGTTATTGCAAATGGATAGTAATAACGGTATTGATTGGGGGGAATATGGCGTGGGTAATTTCTTTATCACAGCGGACGATTTGAAAAAACGCGATTTTTCCAAAGTGTTGTATTACTCTGATACAGAGTGAGTTAAAAAAATATAGTTTTAACTTCGCTAATATTTGCCTTACGCTGTTTCAGGTAGCCTGAATGGCGTTGTGCTGTGCCGTTATAGCGGCTTGGCTACCCGAAAGCCTTGCGGCTTTCGGAGATTGCTTCGCTTGTCGCTCGCAATGACGATAAGGGCTTTCAGGCAGCCTGAAAGGTTTATTCTTCAACTTTTCATAAAGGAAAAAACAAATGAATACGCAACAAGATTTTGAATTGACTGCCGAAGAAATTAACGAGTTAAAGCGTTTGCTTAAATATACGCTGGCTAATGGAAAATACCATGCAAATTTTTTTCCGCTAACCGAGCAGAAAAAAATTAAACAATATTTATCAAAAATCACACAATTACAATTATTTTTTAGAGAATCATTTTCAGGTTTTATTGCTTTGCCTAAAAGCATGCAATATTTAAGCAATTTAGAAACATTAGAAATTGATTGTTTTTTTGTGGCAACGCAAATCGATGAACACGAACACAATCTTGGGTTAAGTTTGCAAAATCTTGCTCCGTTAAATAAATTGCACTCCTTATCCATTACGGACAGCAACATAATTAAAATGCCTGATAGCATTGGACAGTTAAAACAATTACAAACACTTCATTTACGCAATAGTGGTATGTTTTCAGGAGAATTAACTACGCTGCCTGAAAGCATTGGGCAATTAGAAAATTTGCGAACATTGAGCATATTGAATTTTCCAAATTTAACTTTTCCTGAACGCCTTTGGCAATTAAATCAATTAGAAGACTTAAAAATATTCGCTTCAAATGTGAATAGGCTGCCTGAAAATATTGGGCAACTTAAAGACTTAAAAACATTGCAACTAAATAGTTTTTACAATATCAACTGTCTGCCTGACAGCATTGAACAATTAGATAATTTACAAACGCTGTGTATTGCCAGTTGCCCAAAACTGTCTTCTATTCCTGAAAATATTGCTCAATTAAAAAACTTAAATCGCTTGGATATTGTTGCGTGTGAAAAATTGCGTATTCCGCAATCTATTCAACAATTAAGTTGTTTTACTTATTATGAAGATTATTATGAGTGGAATGCGTTGCGTTGGGAAGAAGCAATGAAGAAAAATAAAGCACCCAAACAAGTGTTTATGCTTAACCCAAAACAAAAACAAGCCAAAAAAGTTGTGGCTCAAATGAAAAAAGACACCGCCACGCCTTTTGTTAAAATTAAGGCGAAAAAAGCCAAAAAATTGCCACTCACTGCCAGCAAATTTGGCGGTGTGCCTTACTGGCTACCTGAAATGCCGTATCCTGTGGATAAAAACGGCGAAAAATTAGCCTTATTAGCCCAAATTGATTT
>JAFWTP010000281.1 GCA_017518845.1 Neisseriaceae bacterium | reverse complement strand
GGCGAGGCGATTTCTTGGCATTTGCAGGAAATTTTACGCACAAAACGCGGGTTAGCAAAAAAACCCATGCCGCGTGTGGAGTTTCACGAAATCACCCAAAAAGCGGTGTTAGACGCTGTGGCACACCCACGCGAAGTGTCTTTGCCTTTGGTTGAAGCCCAGCAGGCTCGCAGTGCTTTGGATTATCTGGTTGGTTTTAATTTGTCGCCCTTATTGTGGCGGAAAATTCGCACGGGTTTATCGGCGGGGCGAGTGCAAAGTCCTGCTCTGCGTTTGATTTGCGAACGCGAAAACGAAATCAAAGCATTTGTTGCCCAAGAATACTGGACGATTCATTTGGAGAGCCATAAAAATAAAAGCAAAATCAACGCTAAACTCACGCATTTTGACGGTAAAAAATTAGAACAATTTGATATTCCTGATGAAAAAACGCAGGAGAAAATTTCAGGCAGCCTGAAAGGCTTTGACACGGCAACTGTTGAAAATATTGACAAGAAAAAGAAATCGCGTAATCCCGCCGCACCTTTTACCACTTCCACGATGCAGCAAGAAGCGGTGCGTAAATTGTCGATGACCACTGATCGCACCATGAAAACCGCCCAGCAGTTGTATGAAGGCATTGATGTGGGCTCTGGCACCACAGGTTTGATTACCTATATGCGAACCGATAGCGTAAATTTAGCGGCAGACGCTGTGGCTGAAATTCGAGAATATATTGCGGAGAAAATCGGCGAAGAATATTTGCCCAAATCCGCTAATTTATACAAAACCAAATCCAAAAACGCCCAAGAAGCCCATGAGGCCATTCGTCCCACTTCGGTTTTTCGCACGCCTGAAATGGTGAAACCCTATTTATCGGCAGAGCAGTTCAAACTCTACCGTATGATTTGGCAACGCACGGTTGCCTGTCAAATGGCAGCCGCCAAATTTGATGCGACAACCGTTGATTTAAGTTTGGGCAAAGGCGTTTTCCGTGTATCAGGGCAAGTGCAAACCTTTGCAGGCTTTTTATCGGTGTATGAAGAAGGACGCGATGATACGGAAGATGACGAAAACGCACGGCTGCCTGAACTTAAAGTGGGCGAAACCTTGCCTTGCGATAAAGTATATGGAGAACAACATTTCACCCAAGCACCGCCCAGATATTCCGAAGCGTCTTTGGTTAAAGCGTTAGAAGAATTTGGTATCGGCAGACCATCGACTTATGCAGGCATTATTTCCACGCTAAAAGACCGCGAATATGTGGTGATTGACCAAAAACGCTTTATTCCCACCGACACAGGCGATATTGTCAATAAATTCTTGACCGAACATTTTACGCAATATGTCGATTACGACTTCACTGCGAAAATGGAAAATCAATTAGACGAAATCGCACAAGGCAAAAAGCAACGCATTCCTGTTATGCGTGCGTTTTGGAAGAATTTTTCGCAACAAGTCAAAGAAAAAGCGGGCATTGAACGCGCCAAAATCACCACCGAAGACTTGGAAGAAAACTGCCCCGAATGTGGCAAAAAATTACAAATGAAATTTGGCAGACGCGGACGCTTTGTCGCTTGCACAGGCTATCCCGACTGTAATTACACCCGCAGTGCCAAACTCACCGCCGAAGAAGCAGCCCAAGCCGCCCAAGCCGAAGCCGAAAGCGTAGAAGGACGCGAATGCCCCAAATGCGGCGGCAAATTAGTTTATAAACAAGGCAAATACGGCAAATTTATCGGCTGTGCGGCATATCCCAAATGTAAGCACATCGAACCTTTGGAAAAACCCAAAGACACAGGCGTTACCTGCCCCGAATGTAACAAAGGGACGCTCGCTGAAAAGAAAAGCCGCTACGGCAAGATTTTTTACAGTTGCTCAACCTATCCTACCTGCACCTACGCCGTATGGAACCCACCAGTCGCCGAACCCTGCCCCAAATGCGGCAGCAAAATTCTCACCATAAAAACCACCAAACGGCGTGGCACAGAAAAAGTTTGCCCTGTGAAAGAATGTGGATACAGCGTAGTAATTGAACCGCCTGTGAAAGCGTAATGATATTTTTCAGGTTGCCTTTGGAAAGAAAAAATGCTTTTCAGGCAGCCTGAAAGCACTTCCCGTGCAGGGAAGCACTTCCCGTGTAGGAAAATCGTCATTGCGAGCGTATGCGAAGCAATCTCCTAAAAATCCGCAGGATTTTTAGGGTAGCCTATCAAATGAGACGACAATGCAAAAATGCTTTCAAGCAGCCTGAATTTAATCCTGCGTGTCATTGCGAGATTTGAACTTTTGTTCAAATCGTGGCAATCCAGTTTTGCCGTTAGGCAAAACAAACGCCGCAAGGCGTTTTAACGGTATTGCATTAAGCCTTGTCTGTTGCCTATAATCGCCTAATATTTGTTAGCAAAAATTAGTTTCAGGCAGCCTGAATTGCTTTTTGCATTGTCGTTATATTTGATAGGCTACCCAAAAAAATCCTGTCGGATTTTTTTCTCATTTTAGAGACTGAAATGCTTCTCAAAAGGTGAAAAATCCAAACAAAAAGAGCTCAAAAAGCTTACAGTTTTTCAAAATGGGCCATTTTACATCGCAGAATGGCTCGTTTTGACGAGCAGAATGATTCATTTTGGCGTGCAAAATGGGCCGTTTTCGTGTGCAAAATGAGTCATTTTGAAAG
>JAFWTP010000280.1 GCA_017518845.1 Neisseriaceae bacterium | reverse complement strand
TGCTGCGGAAAGTAGTGCCAAAGGTTATACCGATACGGCTTTGGGCAGTTATGCGAAAACCAGCGATTTAGCACCGTATGCGAAAACGGCTGATGTAACTTCGCAAATCAATAGTGCGAAAACTGCGGCAACTACGGCGTTAAATAACGCTAAAACGGATTTGCAAGGCAAAATTGATACGGCAAATAGCGAAATAGGCAGCCTGAAAACAGAAAAAGCGGATAAATCGTGGGTTACTACGGAACTGGCGAAAGTGTCATCGGGCGGCACGGTGGATTTGTCGGATTATGCCACCAAAACTTATGCGGAAAGCCAAGCAAATGCGGCTCAAACAAATGCGGTTACAGACGCAAATGCTTATACGGATAGCAAAGTGAGCGGTTTGGCAAAAGCCAGTGATTTAGCCCCATACGCTAAAACCAGCGACATGAATACGGCGATTGATACGGCTAAATCGGGTGCAATTACAGACGCAAATGCTTATACCGATAGCAAAGTCGGCGGTTTGGCAAAAGCCAGTGATTTGGATAAAAAAGCCGATAAAACATGGGTTACCACAGAACTGGCGAAAGTGTCATCGGGCGGTTCGATTGATTTATCGGATTACGCACAAAAAGATTATGCGGATAATGCGGCAAATGCGGCACAAACGGCAGCAAATGCTTATACCGATAGCAAGTTGGGCGATTATGCCACAACCACTGCGGTTGGCACTGCCGCTAATCAAGCCAAAACAGACGCTGTGGCAGACGCAAAAACCTATACCGATGACGCGGTGAAAGATAAAGCGGATAGAGCATGGGTTACTGCCGAAGTGGCAAAAGTGTCGTCAGGCGGGGCGATTGATTTGTCGGATTACGCCACCAACACGGCAGTTAGCAAAGCCCAAGCAGACGCAAACGCTTATACAGACGGTAAGTTGGGCGATTACAGCACCACCTCTGAAATGAATACGGCGATTGATACCGCAAAAACAGCAGCCAACGCTTATACCGATACCGCTTTGGGCGATTACAGCACCACAGCGGATATGAATAAGGCGATTGATACAGCCAAAACCACTGCGATGAATGCGGCAAATGCTTATACCGATAGCGAAGTGGCAAAAGCGGTGGCTGACGCTAATGCTTATACCGATACGGCTTTAACGGACAACGCCACGCAAACATGGGTGAAAGAGCAAAAATTCGCCAAAGAAAAAGCGGTTAGCGATTTGGACGATAGAGTAAGCAAGTTGGTTGTGAGCGGCGGCGGTTATGAACATATTACCGTTGCAGGCGAAAGCGGTTCGTTTGATGTTGCCAACAAAGAAACCGCAAAATTTGTTGGCGACGGCAAAAACATTACCACAGACGCGTCAGGCGGCGAAGTGAAAATTAGCCTTGCCAAAGATATTGAAGTGGATAGCGTGAAAGTAAATGGTTCAAGCGTTGCTTTAACGCAAAACGGCTTAAATAACGGCGGACAAGTGATTAGCAATGTCGCCGCAGGAGTAAGACCGACTGACGCGGTGAATGTGGCACAACTGAATAATGCCGTTTATGCCAGTGAAGGTCGCTTGAATGCACGCATTGACAGCGTAGAAAAACGAGCCAATGCAGGTGCGGCACAAGCATTGGCAGCCGCCAATATGCCCACAGCGTCTCAACCTGGTGAAGGAATGCTGTCGGTGTCAGGCGGATCATATCGCGGAGAACAAGGCTATGCGATTGGGTATAGCCAACTGTCCGAAAGCGGTCGCTGGGTGTTTAGAGCCACAGGTTCTGGCAATTCACGCGGACACTTCGGCGGAGCAGTCGGTGTGGGCATTAAGTTGTTCTAATCAAATTGGCAATCAACAAAACGGACAAAGCAAACGGGCTTGTCCGTTTTTTTCAGGCTGCCTGAAAGGGTTTGTTTTATCAACGCCTTGCGGCGTTGCGGTGGGTTGAAAACCCACCCTACGGCGTTGTAGTGCCTTTATAGGGTGGGCATTCCTGCCCACCGTAACGGACGAAATGATTTCAGGCAACCTGAAAACTGAAATAAAAACGCGTGGCCAACAAAGTTGCCCACCCTACAAAATGGTGGGACTGATACGCCCACCCTATAAGCACCTGCGGTGCTTTGGTGGGTTGAAAACCCACCCTACGGCAATAAAATCAAACCGTTCAAACGCGTGGGCAACAAGTTGCCCACCCTACAAACTCCCCACTCTATTAAAGCAAATGGTGGAAACTTTACCCACCCTATGCCCTACTCTTGTTGGTTGAGTATGTTGATAACTTCATCGGTGATGTCGTATTTTTTATCCACCCATACGGCGTTGTCTAATACAATGTCCAAGCCCCTTTCGCGGCGGATTTGCATGATGGCTTGATAGGCTTGGCGTTGTAGGTGTGAAAATTCTTCGTTTCGCCGCAGGGAATAATCGGCTTCAAATTGTTGCAACAATGGAATATACTGCTTTTGCAGTTTTTCGCGTTGTTTTTCTAATTTGGCTTTTGCCGATGATTTGCTTTCTGCCGCAATTTGTTGATTTAACGACAGTATTTCATTTTCTTGGCGTTCTAATGCGGCACGCCTTAACTCAAATTCGCTTTCTAATTGCCGATTGATTTGTTGTGCCGAATTGCTGTCGGTATAAATTCGCATGGTGTCAATGTATGCGAATTTGGGGGCATTGTCGGCATAGGCTGCCTGAACGCTCCACAATAAAACGCCCAAGCATGCGATTTTTTTTAGATACTTCATAGCACACCTAACTTAAAATACCGTACCTAACTGGAATTGGAAGCGTTGCACTTCGTCTCCTTCTTTTTTGCCGATGGGAACGGCGTAACTGAATTTCATGGGGCCTAATGGGGAAATCCATGTGAATGCCAAGCCGCCTGAATAACGTAGTTCGTTTTTAAATGTACTGTGGTGTCCATTCACGCCATATGGTTGATAGTCATACTGGGTGTAGCGTTTGCCGTCCCACACGCTGCCTGCGTCTGCAAATAGGCTTAATCGCACGGTGCGGTTGTTTTTCATACCAGGCATGGGAAACAGTAATTCGGCGTTCATATTGGCTTGTTTGGTGCCGCCAAAATAATCGACATTGCCGTTGTAGTCATAACTTTTCGGGCCGATACTGCCGCTTTGGTAGCCACGCACGGAACCCAAACCGCCGCCGTAGAAATTGTGGAAAAACGGCAATTCGTCATTTTTGCCGTAACCGTCCGCATAACCTACGCCGCCGCCCAACATTAGGGTGAGACTGCGAGACAATGGGAAGAACCACGATTGCGAATGGGTGAGTTTGTAATATTGAATGTCGCCGCCAGGTAAGCCGCCTTCTAAATTAACATTGGTAATATAACCACGAGTCGGCCAAAAGGCGGAGTCTGTGGTGTTGCGTCCCCAGCCGATATTGCCTGTAATCGTCCAGTTGCTTTTGCCGTATTTATCGACAAAATCCACATAACGCCGTGGCGATTCGGGATACAGGGTTACTTTCATATTGTTTGCACCCAAACCGAAGTTTAGGCGGTCGTATTCGGTAATGGGTACGCCTAATCTTACCCCTGCTCCATATGTTTCTGTTTTATAAGCAGAAATTTCGGCTTTGTACGGGTCATACACACGCCAAAATGCGTCATAGCCCAAACTTACGCCATCAGGCGTGAAATAAGGGTCAGTAAAAGATAAGGACGCGGTTTTGCTGGAAGTGGCGTTTGACACTCTGGCACTCACGGATTTACCTGAACCGAATAAGTTGTCTTGGGCAAAGCCGCCTGATAATACAATGCCGTCATCTTGCACATAACCTGCGGAGACATTGATTGAACCCGTGGGCTGTTCGCTCACCACCACATCTAAATCGACTTGGTCGGGTGCGTCTGCCACTGTGGTTTGCGACATTTTGACATCGTCAAAATAACCTAATTGTTGTATGCGTTCTTGCGAGCGTTGAATTTTGCTGTAATCATACGGCGCACTTTCCATTTGCCGCAATTCACGCCGCACCACTTCGTCCCGCGTTTTATTGTTGCCTGAAATGCGAATTTCCCGCACATAGACTTTTTGTTTGGGGTCAATGGTTAAATCAAAATCCACGGTATCGCCATTGGGCTTGGGTTGTACGGCAATTTCGGTAAAGGCATAGCCAGAATCGCCCATACGATTGCGGATTTTTTCTAAAATGGTGTTCAATTCCGAACGGTTATACCATCTGCCCGTTTTCACTTTGGCGATTTTTTGCAATTCTTCTAACGGAATTTCACGCGAATCGCCGCCGACTGTAACTTCGCCCCAACGGAAGCGTTCGCCCTCATTGACCACAATAGACACATCTAAATCGTTCGGGTGTTTTTCATTTGGTTTAGCGTCTGAATCGACTACCGCAAAATTCAGATAGCCCCTATCTTGATAAAATTCACTCACCCGTTGTAAATCGTCTGACAATTTATCGGGCGAAAAACGGTCAGATTTACTCAACCAAGTGAGCATACCCTTTTCCGATAACGCCATTTGATTACGCAGTGTGCGGTCAGAATAGTGTTCATTGCCGACAAAGTCGATTTCACGAATAACCGTGGTATCGCCCTCTTCAATCGCCAGTTCCACGCCCACACGATTGCGTTCTAACTGCGTGATTTTCGGTTCAATTTTGGCATTGACCTTACCGCGATTTAAGTATTCGCGTTTTAAGCCCTCAATCGCTTGAGCCATAATCACAGGGTTATACACCCGCGATTGAGCCAAACCCATTGCCGACAAATTTTTATGAATATCGGTATTTGACAACACCTTGCCGCCCGTAACTTCCAACTGGCTGATGACAGGGCGTTCGGTAATGGTGAGCAACACCACATCGTTTTGGGCTTCCACTTGAATATCATCAAAAAAACCCGTGCCGTACAAGTTTTTAATAATTTGCTCGCCCACCGTGTCGGTGAATGTATCGCCGATTTTCACAGGCATATACGCAAACACGGTATCGGGTTCAACCCGCTCCAAACCTTCCACACGAATATCTTTAATGGTGAATGTTTCTGCCGCAAATGCGGGGGCAGTGCAAACAATCGCGGCAGCCGCCGCCGTTAAAAGTGGTGTTTTCATCATATTGAGTATTTATTCCTAATTTAATTTGAAGTGTTATTGTGCGAACAAATAAAACAAAACCGCTATTTTATCATTAACCACATAAAAGAAATGCTTTTTTATCAGAAAATTTCAGGCTGCCCCTTTTTCGTCATTGCGAGACTTGACGAAGTCAAGTCATGGCAATCTGATGAATTTATTGCGTGAGCAATAAATTCGGGTAGCCTACCCATTAAAACGGCATTGCAAAAAGCATTGTAAGGTGGGCTTCCCAGCCCACCACAACGCCGATAGGCGTTGATTAAATCTTTTGTGTTATGCAAACCTATCGCTTTGTTGCCTGAACACATTTTTGCATTGCCGTTATCTTGGATAGGCTACCCTAAAAATCCTTGCGGATTTTTAGGAGATTGCTTCGATTTGATTTCATCAAATCTCGCAATGACGGTAAGGGTTTCAGGCAGCCTGAAAAACAGATTTTTAGGAAATTGCTTCAATTTGATTTCATCAAATCTCGCCATGACGATTTCCCCGCACGGGAAGTGCTTTCAGGCTGCCTGAAAAACAATTTATTAACCAAACCAACGCACAAAGTCATTAAAAAACGCAATACACATTAACAGCGTTAGGGCGGCAATGCCCAAACGCACGCCAAATTCTTGCACGGCAAGGCTTAATGGTTTGCCACGCACCCATTCGATGGCGTAATACAAAAAATGACCGCCGTCTAACACGGGAATGGGCATTAAATTTAACACGCCCAAACTTAAACTGACTAATGCCAAAAACGCAATATAAGGCTGAATGCCGCGTTCCACCGTTTTGCCTGCCATTTCCGCAATCGTGCCAGGACCCGAAATGTGTTTGATAGACGCTTGACCGATAAGCATTTTGCCGAAGAATTTCAGCGTCAGCCACGAATATTCGCCCGTTTGTTTGACACCGATTTGGGCTGCCTGAACAATATTCGGCGTATAAGCGTTCTGCACTTTTTTATTCCATTCTTCGTCCGCCGCCCAGTAAGTGCCGATTTTGCCTACCGCTGGACTATCCGCTGTTTCTTTAACACTATCAGGTGTGAGTGTTACTGTGGCAATTTGCCCTTGTCGTTCATACTGCACACTCAAAGGCTTATTCGCACTTTGGCGGATTTTTTGCGTAATGATTTGTGCGGAATTCATCGGCTCATTATCAATCGCCACGATTTTATCGCCGTCTTGCAAACCTGCACGCCCTGCCGCACCGTCTTTCAGAACGCCTTGCAACACAGGCAGTTGGCGATACGGCATAATGCCGATACTCTCTTTACCACGAGCCATTGCGTCAATCGCCGCTTTTTCCTTTTGCGTGTCGATTTTATATTCAACCGCTTGTCCGTTTTCATCTGTGGCGTTAATCGTAACCGCTTGTTTTTTATCCAAAGCCAACAACAATTCCACGCCGACATCGGTAAAGTTTTTGATTTCTTTACCGTCAATTTTGTTAATGCGAACATTCTCTTGAATGCCTGCTCGCTCTGCCACCGAATTAGGCACAACTGTCCCCACCATCGGCTCTATTTCCACCACGCCGAATAAAGCGGCAACCGCAAAAAACACCACTGCCAAAATTAAATTCGTTAAAGGCCCTGCCACCACCACCGCAATGCGTTTTAATGGGTGCTGTTTGTCAAAGGCATACGGCAAGTCTTCGGGTGCGACTTCGCCTTCACGCGTATCCACCATTTTCACATAGCCGCCCAAAGGAATGGGTGCCAAACACCATTCGGTGTCGCCCTTTTTCTTCGACCAAAACGGCTTGCCAAAACCGATAGAAAAGCGTAACACCTTAATATTAAACAATCGTGCTACAAGATAATGCCCATACTCATGCACGCTGACCAAAATCAGCAAAGCCACAATAAAGGCGATAATGGTTTTAAGTGTAAAAAGCATTGAAAATCAGATTGATTGAAAATAAAGGCAGAGATTATAAAACAAATCGTTTATTTCGTATATGATAAGATGATTTCAGGCAGCCTGAAAAAGTCCTGCGTGTCATTGCGAGCCGTAACAAAGTTACGGCGTGGCAATCTAATAAAAAAATCGTCAGATTTTTTATCCATACCACAGGCGTTGTTGTTATACACTATTTCAGGCTGCCTGAAAAATAAAATAGGAACAAGCAAATGAATAAACTACAACAAATTTTGCAACATTTAAGCGAGAAAAAACAAACCGTTAGCAGTGCAGAATCCTGCACAGGCGGTTTATTAGCAGGCGAATTAACCCGATTATCAGGCTCGTCTGCCATATTTACGCACGGCTTTGTTACATACAGCAACGCCGCCAAACACGAATTACTTGGCGTAAAAAACGAAACACTGCAACAATTTGGCGCAGTCAGCCAACAAACCGTTGCCGAAATGGCAAACGGAGCCTTACAAAAAGCCCACGCCGATTACGCCCTTGCCATATCAGGCATCGCAGGGCCTAC
>JAFWTP010000021.1 GCA_017518845.1 Neisseriaceae bacterium | reverse complement strand
GAATGACACGGTAAAAAGTGCGTATTTTAATGCGTTAAAAAAGACAATCGGAACAAGAATGTCTTTACAATGTCGGAGCGGTTTCAGGAATTTCCGATAATGACGCTTTATGTGATAGGCGTATTTCAAGCCTACGGCTTGACTTGGGGAGATTCCCCCCAAACCCCCATAGACATTTTTTTACAAACGATTGCAAGCAATCCTTTGTAAAAAAACGCCACGAACCCTGACGGAAGTCAAACGATTTGCAGATTAAATCAAACCTTGCAGGGCGGTTTTAATGGTTTGTGTGTCTGGAATTTCACGCCAGCGAATTATTTTTATTCCTGCGTCTGTTAGGGCTTTGTCTTTTTTATCGTCTCTTTGCTGTTGCTTTTCGTTATCGTGCGAACTGTCGTCTAATTCAATCACGGCAAGCGGAAAAGTGTCCTTGCGGCAGATGACAAAATCAAGGCTTAAACGATTGATACGATTATTCCACTCGTTGAAATTATTACTCTTTTTAACCCTTAATATACGTGTTATTTGCACTTGCGACATAATCACGCAATCGGGCAGGGTTTCAACTAATCGCCAGTATAATTGCTGTTCTCGTTTCGTCATTAAATAAGACGGATAAAAAGGAAACGGCTCGTTTAAATTAAGCGTTTCTTTGCCTGTGGTATTCGGTGATTTTTTACTGAACAGAATAGAAGCAACAATAACCAAAACAACAATAATTGCTAATAAATACATAATGTTACGCCTTGTGGCAAAAGTAGTTTTTTTATTCTAACACCGTTTTTATTGCCTGTCTATTTACTACTTTATTGTATTTTTCAGGCTGCCTGAATATAATTGCGAAACCGATAGCCATTCTAAACAGGTGAAAAAATGAAAAAATTACAAGGTGCAATAAAACAATTTATTATTTCAATCGCAATAATGTTTGGCTTTTTTTATATTGCAAATGTAATGTTTCAAAGTACCGCAACCCCACAAGTACAAAAACTCGATAAAAAAGAAAATACAACAGCCCCCAAAAAAAACGATAAGGATAACAAAAAATCACAGCAATTTACACTTTGCGAAAAAGGAAAGTGTAAATGCTATAACAAACAATCTGCCAAAGAAGAAACTTGCATTAAATAAAAATTAACAACGCCAATCATCAAATTCTTCATTACTCAAAGTTGTTTCTGCTTCGTCAATTTCGGCTTGTAATGCGTTTTCTTCGTCTTCCAAATTATCAGCGTCATTTGAAGCAACAGGACAATCAGAAAAATCATCAAGTCCATCTTCTGATTTTCTAAATTCTTTTTCTGCTTTTTTAACTTGAATTTCTAATAATCTTGCTCTTGCTTCGTCAATTCTCATTCTGATTTCTTGACGGCGTTCCGCAACTTCATCTTGGCGTTCTTCGTATTCTTTAACAACACCAGCCGCCTTTTTTGAGTATCGTATTGAAACCAAAAAAGAATGTAAAGCAAAAATAGACGCACCCACAGCAACAACAATCGGTAAAGCACCTTTAATCTCTTGAATTAGGGCGTTTAATAATTCATTACCCATTTTCATACTCCTAAAATGTTAAAAAGTTAATCAAATCATACGATTATCAGTTTTTTTGTCTTTTTCCTTTTTGTCTCCTTTCTCTTGATTTTCAGGCTGCCTGAACGGGTTAAATGGGCGTTTGTTTAGGTATTCAACGCAATAGGACGCACTGACAGGGGAAACGCTGCCTTGTTGCGTGTAGCAAGTGCAAGAATATTCATTTTTACGCCTTTCAAATAAAACACAGCCTTGCACTTGCGGAAAATCCACTACTTTTCGCACGCTGTCATAAACGGGTGCAGTTTCTTCGTGATTTTGCAAACGCGGTTTATAATCTTCCGCCTTTGTGCCGATTAGATTTTGCGGTTTAGGGGCGGTGCTGTCTTTGTCGTTAAAATATTGTTTTTCGCCATTTTGTGGCTTGCCTGTTTTGGGGTCAATTATTGCCGCAGGTTGTTTGCTTGCGGTTTGTTCTTCGCCGCCCATTTTATTTAAGCGAGATAAGCCAAAGTAAATACTTAATATAATGAATAAAATTAAAAACGGTATGGCTTTGTAATGCCACGACACGGATTTTTTAAATTTAATGTGCTTGGTTGCGGATTGATACAGCCCAAATACTTTGGGATTAGGTTTATAGGCTTCTGAATAGGCTTCCTGAAAATAGGCTTTGCCCGGTGATACGATACATTTATTCCACTCATAAAAGCGGCTACCTAATTGTTTGCGGTCAATGTGCCAGTGCTTGCCCACAAGATTACGCACAAATATATCGATCATTGTCGGGGCTTGGGTGATGATAATCAGGGTTAAGCCGTGATGACGCAGGGTATTTAGTCCTTCAATATGCGGCGGTAGTTTTGTGGCAGCGGCACGAACGGGGTAAATTTCGGACGCTTCATCAACAATAATAATAGAGCCTTCTTCAAAATTTTCATGCAGGGGAGCAGCAATAAAATCTTCGGGACGCACAGGCGAAATGGGTAGTTGTGCTTTGTCGATAACTTCTAAATTAACGGAAAACATGGGGCGAAAGTTGCCGTTTTCGTCTTTGAACAGACCAAAGCGATTTTTTAAGACGCTGTCCATAACAAAGGCGGTTTTGCCTGTTCCAGGTGTGCCAGTAACAAGGTAAATCATGGCTGATTTGCTCCCCCGCCTGAAACTTTGGACATTTTCATAGTAATGGCAAAGGCAATGGCGGAAATAACAATATTAAACGCCACGCCGAAACCTGCGAGCATGAGAATTTGAAAGACTGCGTCAGGTGCCCCGCCGATTGCGTTCATCATACCGCCGACTACTTTGCTAATCAGTAAATCTACGCCGATATACACAAAGCCCATTAAACCTAATGACGCTAAAAAGGCAAAAAGGCGGTCAGTAATCCAAACGGCTAACATTAACCACAGGCTTTTTGACGCAGAAAATAACCATTTACCAAAAGAGCCAAAAATACGGAATAAAAACGAACGAAGAAAAGTTGTTAAAGCAGCCATTAAGGCAGCCACTAAACCTGCAACAGGTAAAGCCATACCAAACCCCCTATTTATTTATTTTTGCAATAATTAACAAACCAGTAAGCCAAGAAAAGGCAATAACCACTGTACGAAGAATGCGAGCAATGCTACAAAAATATTCATAAGACACTTCAAAAGAGCCGAACATGCCTAAACTCACCGTATTTGGTGCAGGACATTGACCCGAAGAGTTAAAATAGTCATTGACACCCCAAGAACTTAAATCGACTTCTCGGGTTTTGTCTTTTATGTCTTTGGCGTCTGGTAATTTAGTAGAAGTGTCTAAATCGTCAAAGTTATAGGTTGCGTCATCGTATTCAGAATTTGGGTTGTAAGACTTATCAGTCGAACTATCAGGCGGATCATCGGCGGTTGAATCATCACAGGTTGCAGGGTCTTTACCGTTACCGCAAGGATCATCATCGTAAGAAATAATGGAATTACAAGGCACTTCTTTTAATATGCCGTTTGCTTGTTTTTCAAAACATTTACAAACGCCTTCTGCATTACAAATCTTATCTTTTCGGTTAGGGTCATCATAAACACATTTGCCATTAACCATAATCTGACACGGGGGAGCGTCAGGCTTATAATCATCGTCATAAATAGGTATATCAGGTTTGGGCGGATTATCGGGGTCATCGTCTATATCGCAAGTTTCAGGGTCTTTACCGTTGCCACATGGATCATCAGGGTCATCAGGCGGTGGATCGTCCATATCGCAAGTGGCGGGATCTTTGCCATTGCCACATGGATCATCGGGGTCATAATCGGGGTCATAAGGGCAATCTTTAATAGGGTCTTCGCCGTTATAAAAAATTTTAAACATTTGTTTAGGAATGCCACCATTTGGATCAGGGGGATAAGCAAGGCAGTTGCCCTGTGAATTTGTGGCAGGCTTAAAGCCTGCGGCTTTACATGCTCGGAATTTAGTTAAAGAACAACCTGCACCGCCATAAGTCCAACAATTATGACAAACGCCACCGTCCGCTAATACTTGACCTGCGGACTGACATTCATCATCACCTTTTTTGTATTGACATTTCTCCAAAGCAAACGAAAACTCAAAAGCCAAAAGCAACGGCAACAGCAAAACAAAATATCTTAACCACTTCATCGCAACACCTACTTAAATGCTTCAAATACCAAATACGCAAAAAATAAACACAAAGCAAAAAAAGCAAAATCTTCTAAACTCATAATTCACTTGCCCTTTTTATGTATCTAAAACAAAGTAATAAAACCACAATCGAAATTAACGATACAAAAAATTCAAGGTAATAATCGCCAAATCTTTGGCAAGTGGGAAATAATCGTTCTATCTCGGACGATTGCATATAAGAAAAACGATCCGCCCAAGATTGACGAGAATAGGGGTCTTCAATGCGGGAAAGAAAATCACTCTGGGCAGTTTGCAAGTCTTTGTAGCAAATGCCGTTTTGTAAATAATTGCGTTCGCTCATAGCATAAATAGGGCAGTTTCCTGCCCTAACCCTTGTTAAGAAGCGGCGCGTTTGGCGTAGCGGATTGCCACCAACAAACCAACCAAACCGAAAATTGCCGTACCCACAGCAATAATGATTGGTTTCGCTTCGGTGATACCACCTGTTAAAGTAGCAGGATCTAAATCAGCAGCCATTGCACCCGCCGACATAATCGCCAAAGGAAGACCCGCAAGGGTTTTTTTAAAGTTTGACAGTTTCATGGTAAAAACCTTTCATAAAATAGGCTGCCTGAAAACACCGATAACGCCCCGACAGCCGAAAAGGGCGGTTATTCTTTCTCGCCGAAGTGTTTATAAAAAACTCTGTCCGAACCTTGCGAACTTTCAGCGACAATCGGAACGCTGAAAGTATCGCCACATTTCAAATCCTTAAAAAATTCAGGGTTGAAAGTTTGGATACAAATTTCAGGACGGCGACCATTTCTCAAAACGGCGTTTGCATAAACCAAATGTTGAACATAGGGTTTACCCTGTTTGCTTGTCTTCTCTGTGGAAACAAGCGAGTTAAATTGACCAGTAAAGCGAATGCCTTGACCGTTACCTTGCGTTGCTGACATAATGCAGACCTTTCTTTAATGACAAATAATCAAAAACGAATACAATCAAAACCAAAATTCTCAATAGTGTTATCAATATTAAAAATAAAATCAGCGTTGTCATAAATCCATTTGTTCCCAAGAAAACTTTTTAAATATTTATCAATTTCATCAACATCATCAAAAGACGGCGGGGAAATATCGGGGCGTTTCAAAGAAATAAATTCAACTGCCAAAACAGACCACAAACGCAACTTGCGAAGAAATTCACGATAGCCATCAGACCAAAAAGCAAAACGAGTTGTTGCGACTTTCCAAACCCCATTACTTGAAAACTGGCATAATCTCGCCCCTTTATCTTCTGGTTTGCGTTGTTCAATGTGCTTACCGATATACTTGGAAATGTATTTAGCGAGTTGTTTCTCATTTGTTTTGATGGGCAAGAGTTCAGCCCGACCAAAACCATATTTAGGTAATTCAGAGCGGAGCAGTCGCCAAAAACGGAGAAGATTAGCGTTTGCGGTGCGATAGTCCTTTGCTTGAAGTTTGCGAAAATCAAGCCCAGAGCGAACATCACAGCCACAATCAACCAATAAATGATAGTGAATGCGACCTGATTTACAGCGTTCCATAACACGAACATAGCCCTTGAAGTGCTTGTTCAAAAAATTAGTTCTTAATGAATTAAATCTTCTTTGTGCTTCTTGGCGGTCTTGAATATCATCAGCAAAAGTTAAAGTTAAAAAGCCGACACGATTAAAACCGCAATGCTTAACAAAAGAATGGCTATTTAATTCAAGGGCATAGGTTGATTTTTTATGAGAAGTTGAAAGTTCGTTAAACTTATTGATTGAGTTGTTTCTATTAAGACAAGGAACGGCGGACGGCGAAACGCCGCCAGCCACAGGCGAACAAGTTCGCCTGCTGTCTGTCTGCGTTGCCGCCGTGCCGCCGCAAGTCGTTTCTTCGGTCTCAATCAATTTTGCGTTCATTTTTTACATAAAAAATATTTACCTAAAAACTTTACGCAAAATAGCATAAAACAATAAAAAAGTAAATACCCAAAAATTTTTTTACATAATTTTTTAATTAAAAGGTAAGATAGTTAATTAAGTAACGAGCAAAACAAGGTTTCAAAATGACGGTAAAAAGTGCGTATTTTAATGCGTTAAAAAAGACAATCGGAACAAGAATGTCTTTACAATGTCGGAGCGGTTTCAGGAATTTCCGATAATGACGCTTTATGTGATAGGTGTATTT
>JAFWTP010000279.1 GCA_017518845.1 Neisseriaceae bacterium | reverse complement strand
CTTACTATTAAATAGTCTGCCGGAAAACAATTTGAAAGATTATAAATTATGACAAATACAGTTCGCACGCGTTTTGCACCCAGTCCGACTGGATTTTTACACATTGGCGGTGTTCGCACGGCTCTTTATTCTTGGGCTTATGCTCGCAAAATGGGCGGTAAATTTATTTTGCGTATTGAAGACACGGATTTAGAACGCTCCACGCCCGAATCGGTGAAAGCCATTTTGGACGGTATGGCGTGGGTTGGTTTGGATTATGACGAAGGGCCGTTTTATCAAACACAACGCTTTGATCGATATAAAGAAATTATCCAAAAACTGTTAGACGAAGGAGCGGCTTATTATTGCTACTGTTCCAAAGAAGAGTTGGAAAAAATGCGGCAAAAAGCCGAAGCACAAGGCGGCGGTTTTACCTACGACCGCCGTTGGCGACCCGAAGCGGGCAAAAGGCTGCCTGAAAAGCCAGCGGATATTCAGCCTGTGGTGCGGTTTAAAATGCCGCTTGACGGCACAACTTCGTGGCACGATTTGGTTAAAGGCGAAATTTCGATTAACAACAGTGAGTTAGATGATTTAATTATCGCCCGAGCAGACGGCTCGCCCACTTATAACTTTTGCGTTGTGGTTGATGACTGGGATATGGGTATTACCCAAGTCATTCGTGGCGATGACCATGTGAATAATACACCCAAACAAATCAATATCTTACAAGCATTAGGGGCAGAAATTCCGCAATACGCACACCTGCCGATGATTTTGAACGAAAGCGGTGCGAAAATGTCCAAACGCCGCGATGCGGTGAGCGTGGTTGATTACGACCGTCAAGGCATTTTGCCTGCCGCTATGCTCAATTACTTGGCACGCTTGGGCTGGGGACATGGCGATGACGAATATTTCACCATGCAGCAATTTGTAGAATGGTTTGACTTAAAAGCCGTCAGCCCTGCTTCGGGCAGATTTAATCGTGAAAAACTGTTGTGGTTGAATGCACAACACATTAAAGATACTGACAACGGCGAATTAGCACGCTTAATTTCAGGCAGGCTGAAAGAAAAAGGCATTGAAAACCCTGATAGCGTTGATTTAGTGCCAATTATTCAATTAGTTAAAGAACGCGTACAAGACTTAAACGCTTTGGCTGATGAATGTTTGTATTTCTACCGCAAAAGCACGCCCACAGCGGATGAGACCGCCAAACACTGGGACGCAGACGCACCTAATAGAATGAACCGATTTGCTACATTACTGCAAGGGCTGCCTGAAAACGACTGGACGGCAGACAATATCCACGCCCTATTCAAACCCTTTTGTGAAGCCGAAGGCATTAAAATGGGCAAGTTGGGCATGCCATTGCGGCTGTTGGTATGCGGCACAGCCAAAACCCCATCTATTGACGCAGTATTAGCCATGTTAGGCAAAGATGAAGTGTTAAAACGCATGCAGACATAAGTTTCAGGCTGCCTGAAAATATGCAAAACCATGCAACGTAACGATAGCCTTGCCTGCTTTTGGTCTAAATCGACTATATATTCAGCATACAAAAAAGGACTTGATTATTCAAGTCCTTTTAATTTTTTCAGGCAGCCTGAAAAGGTTTGCTTTATCATCACAATCGTTTAGAATACACGGTTTATATCCATTTAACACTTTCAGGCAGCCTGAAAACGAATTTGCAATGAGTACAACAGACAACAATCAAAACAATCAACAGCCGCCCCGTCCTTGGTATAAAGAACCTTGGGTGTGGGGGATTATAGCAGGGCCTGCAATCGTGGTGGTTGCAGGGTTTATCACTTTGGGCTACGCGTTAAGCGTTAAGGATTCTTTGGTTACAGACGATTATTACAAAGAAGGCAAAAACATTATTTTGGAAGTGGAACGCGATAAATCCGCCGCACAACACCATTTATCGGCACAAGTGTATATTCAGCCAAACTTGGACGGAGCGATGGTGATTTTGGACGGCGAATATGATAACACACGCAAATTAACGCTCACCTTTTTTCATAATTTGCAGGAAAATGATTTAACAGTGGAATTGCTGCCGCCTGAAAATAATGGCAAACAATATACCGTTAAGTTTCCCAAACCGTTGGCAGACGGCAAAAACTGGACGGTTCGCTTGGAAGATGACGCAGGACAATGGCGTTTGGAAAAACGCTGGAATACGGAAAAAGAAAAAAACGCTTTTCAATTAACGCCAAAATATCAAGAAGATAAGGCGTAAATGGGCGTTTCAGGCTGCCTGAAAATGTTTTTTCACAAAAAAACCGCTTGAATAACAGCATTCAAGCGGTGTGTGTTTGGTGGCGAATCAGGGACTCGAACCCCGGACACAAGGATTATGATTCCTCTGCTCTAACCGACTGAGCTAATTCGCCGTAAAAGAGATAGGGATTATAAAGCGTTTTTGGTTTTTGTCAAGCGTTTCAGGCAGGCTGAAAAAATCAATCTGCTTCGCACTCATAAGTAAGCATACCCATTTTGCAGGCTTTTTTGGCTATTTTATCGTAATTATCAACTTCCGTATCGCAAACAGGTGGATTGCGTTTCGCACATTGTTGCATTTTTTTCTCTGCTTCTATCAATTCGTCCCTAACTGCTTGCTGTTCGGGGGTTAAATCGGATTTTAAAAAATCGTCTGATATGCTTTTATCACTACCGCCACTGTCGCTACTGCCGTTACCACTGTTACTACCGCCACAAGCGGCAAGGCAAAAAATGGGGAGCAATAATGCTAAATAAACTTTCATCGGTCATACCTTTCTATTGGGTCATCAGTGTTGTTTATGAGTACAGGTTTGTCAAAACCTGTACTCAATCATATATGATTGAGCGATTTTGAAAAGTTTTCAGGCTGCCTGAAATTGCTCACTGCTCATTGCTAATTGCCCATTGCAATATGTTCTATTGCCGCATTTGCCAAATATAAACCGAATGTAGCCGTAACCGTCATCACCGCCCCGTAGCCTGCACAGGATAAGCCTTGCGGTGCAGTGTCGCACGGCGTTTGGGGCGGGATAATTTGTTCTTCCGAATAAACACACGGCACAGCCATTTTGCCGTTTCGTGTCAAGCCATAGCGTTTGCGTAAAGTGTATCGCATATTCGCTAACAGTTTATCGTTGCGAACATTCGCCAAATCGGCATAGCGAATTTTTTCAGGCAGCCTCTGCCCCCCTGCCCCGCCAGATACAATAAATGCTTGATTGTGTCGAATAAAATAATCTGCCATTGCCGCTTTTATTTTCACTTGGTCAATGGCGTCAATCACAAAATCAAAAGGCAGCCTGAAAATATCACATAAATTATTTTCATCAACAAAGTCCTCAATTTCAATAATTTGACATTGCGGTTGAATTTGCACAATGCGTTCTTTCATCGCACTGGTTTTCGCCTTGCCGATATTATCGGTTATCGCGTGCAGTTGTCGGTTGATATTCGATTCGGCAACATTATCCAAATCAATCAGCGTCAAATGCCCCACTCCTGTGCGGGCTAACGCTTCCACAGCCCACGAACCCACACCGCCCAAGCCCACAACGGCAATATGGGCTGCCTGAAATTTTTGTAATGCGTCATTGCCGTAAAGCCGTGCAATACCGCCTAAACGCCTGTCGCTGTCAAATGGAAAATTTTTCATATATGAGATAAGTCAAGATAGTTTGTAAAAGCACTTTTTTGTGCAGAAAATCATATTATACTCACACCGAAACTCAAATACGGAGAATAACAATGATTTATAAACATTTGGTTGTTGCCGTTGATGGCAGTCGCACTTCCCTGCAAGCACTCAATCACGCCGCCAAGTTAGCCGCTTTGTCGGAAGCAGAAATGACTTTGGTGAATATCGCTAATCCGTCTGAATACATGGCACTCGCCCCTGAATTTTTACAGCAAGAAAGTTACGAATCCGCAGCCATGTCGCAAGGCAATGAAGTACTTGAATATGCTGAAAAAATTGCCAAAGAAGCAGGCGTAAAAACCGTGCATCGGCACTTGGCGGTGTCGGTAAAAGGGGCAAGGGATATGGCACAACAATTAGTCGATTTTGCCGAAGAACAAAAAGCCGATTTGCTGGTGTTAGGCACGCACGGCAGAACGGGCTTAATGCACTTGTTGATGGGCAGTTTCGCCGAAACGGTCATGCGACAAAGCACCCTGCCCTTGCTGATTATCCGCGGCGTGAGCGAAGATAAAGCCGAAAAACAAGCAGAGTAATTTAAGTGAGCAGTGAGCAGTTAGAAGTGAGCAGTGATTTTGTTTTGCCTTGTCAGGCAAAACGGATTATTTTAAGATAACGCTTCGATTTATCTTTCAGGCTGCCTGAAAAAAATAATCGAAGTGTTATCATAATATATATCCGTCAATCCGCAAGGATTGACATAACAACTGCTCACTACTCACTGCTAACTACTCACTATTTTCAGGCTGCCTGAAAACAAAAAAATGCAGGTTCTCGCCTGCATTTTTTATTTATTCTGCCGCCTTATCAAACGCTTGCGTGCAATGTGGGCAACGGGTTGCCCCTGCTTTCACTTCTTCCAAACACGCAGGGCAAGTGGGAGCGGGCGGGGTTTCTTCCGCTTGCTGTTTAACGAGTTTATCTTTAATGCCGTTAATGGTTTTAATCAACCAAAACACCACAAACGCAATCAGCAAAAAGTTGATAATCGCAGCAATAAATGCACCAAAATCAACGAATTGCCCACTGTCGCCGACAGGAATACGCCAACCTTCGCCAACTGCACCGCCACCCGAAACCAGCGTAATTAAGGGATTGATAATTTTTTCTACCAAAGAAGTTACAATCGCCGTAAAAGCACCGCCGATAATAATACCGACTGCCATATCCATCACATTGCCGCGTGAAATAAACGCCTTAAACTCATCAACCCATTTCATTTATTAAATACTCCTAAATTAGAAAAAAATGAAGTTTTTATTGTACGCCGATTTTCTTGCGTAGCAATCTATTTTCACGCTTTTTTTGATAGAAGTTAAAGAAAAGCATTTCAGGCAGCCTGAAATTACACATAAACTTTTTTTGCCCGTTTCAAATGGCACAGCACTTCGTAAGAGATTGTGCCGCAACGCTGTGCAATTTCGGCAACCGAGATATTTTCGCCCCACAATTCCACGACACTACCAACACCTTGTGCAGGGTCATTTAATTCCACCGTTATCATATCCATAGAAACGCGTCCGACTATGCGAGACGGTTTGCCGTCAATCAAAACAGGATTATCGTTTGATGGAACGCGTGGATAACCGTCTGCGTAGCCACAGGCGATTAAGCCTATTCGCATATCTTTTTCCGCACGGAAAATTGAGCCGTAGCCCACCGCTTCGCCTTTGCGTAGCAAGCGTTCGCCGAATACTTGCGTGATGAGCGTCATCACAGGTTTCAGGCTGCCTGAAAACTCGTTTTCACCCTCAAACGGCGATATGCCATATAAAGCAATGCCCGCACGCCCTATATCGAGGTGCGTGTCGGCATGAGCCAAAATCGCCGCCGAATTTGCCATAGACGATTCGCCCGATAAATTTCGCGTTGTGGTATCAAAAATTTTATTTTGCCGCACGGTAAAAAGCGAGTTTAAGTCGTCCGCACAAGCAAAATGCGTCATTTTGACCACTTTTTTGACCGCCTTATTTTTACGCAAAGCGTGATACGCCACTGCATAATCGGTAGGCATAAACCCCGCACGCCGCATGCCCGTATCTAATTTTAGCCACACGGTTACATAATTTCGCCAGTCATAATGCAAAAAATCGTGCAACTGCCGCTGATTTTGCACCACAGGCGAAAGATTAAAACGATCACATTCGGCATATTCTTCTGCCGCAAACACGCCCTCTAACAGCACAATCGGAGCGGCAATGCCGTTTTTGCGTAACTCAATGCCCTCTTCCAAATACGCCACAGCAAAACCGTCTGCGTCTTCACTTAACGCCTGCGAACATTTCACCGCCCCATGCCCATAGGCATCGGCTTTAACCACAGCATACATTTGATTGCCATGTCTTTGTTTTAAAAAACGAAAATTGTCTTGCAAATGATGAAGATTAATCGTAGCAACAAGCGGACGCATATTATTTTTTCCCTGTGATAAAAGGAAGAATATTAACCCTTTTTTAGGCAGCCTGAAAGATAAAAAATCAATTTTGAGCAGGGTTTTTTTAGTGAGCAGTGAGCAGTTGTTTCGTTTTACCTTGCGACAAAACGGATTAGATTGAGATAACACTTCGATTTTGTTTCAGGCAGCCTGAAAATAAAAAATCATTGTCCAAACGGCTATGCAATAATAAAATAACACTTTTATTCACATTGCAAGGAGCGGCAAAATGAAACGGCGAAATCGTTTATGGGCTTTGTGTTTGGCAAGCATTTTATGTATTTCAGGCTGTATGGCGGTGGCGGAGATGACGGGTGCGGACACGCAATCGTTAAATGCCAAAGCAGCCAAATCGTATGCCCAAGTGGTGAATACTGCACAGCAACAAGGCGTTTTGGACACCAGTTCAAACACCGCTCGCCGTGTGCATACCATTTTCAATAATATAAAACCCTATGCCGAAGCCGCAAATCAAACAGGTGTGCGTTTTGACTGGCAGATGAATGTCATTCGCTCGGACGAATTGAATGCTTGGGCAATGCCAGGCGGTAAAATGGCGGTTTATACAGGCATTGTGGAAAAACTGAATTTAACCGATGGCGAAATTGCCGCCATTATCGGACACGAAATGACGCACGCCTTACATGAACACAGCAAAAAAGACGCAGGGCAGAAAGTCATCACAGGCGTTGCCGCCGCTGTGGTAGGCTCTGTGGCAAGTGCTTACACAGGCACGGATTTAACCAATATCACAAATATTGCCGCAGGTTTGGGCATAGACAGACCGTTTTCGCGTTCGCAGGAAACAGACGCGGATATGGGCGGATTGAAACTGATGGCACAAGCAGGTTACAACCCCGAAGAAGCGGTGAGCGTATGGGAAAAAATGAATAAAGCAAATAATAACAACAATGTCATTTTGGGCATTTTATCCACGCACCCCACAAACAACGCCCGCATAGAAAACATTCGCAAAGCCCTGCCGAGCGTGATGCCGATTTATCAAAACAGTGCGGTAAAGCGGTAGAATAAATATTCAGGCTGCCTGAAAGGGTTTCAGGCAGCCTGAAAATATGATGAGATAAACCAAAAATGGATAAAAAACGCATTGAAATCATTAAAGAAAAATTTGACTGTGTGCTACAAAAGCACAAGACAGTGGAATTTTGGTATGCACGCGATTTAATGCCTTTGTTAGGTTATGAACGATGGGAGAATTTTGACAAAGTCATTATTCGTGCGATTGAATCGTGCGAAACAAGTGGTGTAGCGGTTTTTGACCATTTTCGTGAGCTCACGAAAATGGTTCAGGTAGGTAGCGGTGCAAAACGAGAAATCAAGGATTATATGCTTACTCGTTATGCATGTTACTTAATTGCACAAAATGGCGACCCCAAAAAAGAAGAAATTGCCTTTGCACAAGGTTATTTTGCACTGCAAACTCGCAAACAAGAATTGATTGAAGAACGCATTGCGTTGATTGAACGCACCAATGCACGCAGTAAGTTGCGAGAATCAGAAAAACGCTTGTCGCAAAATATTTACGAACGCGGCGTTGATGACGCAGGCTTTGGGCGTATTCGTTCCAAAGGCGACCAAGCCTTGTTTGGCGGATACACAACGCAAGAGATGAAAAATAAATTGACTGTGCCACAAAATCGTCCATTAGCCGATTTCTTGCCGACACTGACGATTGCGGCTAAAAATTTGGCAACTGAAATGACCAATTACAATGTTGAAGAGAAAAATTTATATGGAGAAAGCAGCATTACCGATGAACACATACAAAATAATCAATCGGTGCGAGAAATGTTAGGACAGCGGGGTATTCAGCCCGAAAACCTACCGCCGTCCGCGGATATTAAAAAATTAGAAAGACGCGTAAAAACACAAGAAAAGAAAATGATTCAACAATCAGGTATATTGCCAAATTTGAAAGAACAGAAATAAATTATTTTTTCAGGCAGCCTGAAAAATATTTTTTATAGAAAGAAACCGAATGACAAACGAATTAACGCCACAAGAAAATAAATTACCCAAGGCAATTAAATTATTGCTGTGGCTTTCTTTTGGCTTGTGGATTTATTCTTTGTTTGCATTAGGCATTGACGATGGTTCTAATGAACCGTATTACGGCATTTTAATACTTCTTGTTGGCACTTTTTTTGGTTGGTTAGGTTGTTTGCCTTTTCCCACTGGTTGTGCGGTTTATGCAAATTATTTTTATCTATTTGCTTTATATCGTTTGGCTTTTGGTACAAAAATACCCACAACCAGTACGACATTTATGCTGATATTAGCCAGTTTAACTTTTTTTGTACAAAAAATTGCTGTGGGTGAATCTGGACACTGGACAGATATTGACGCATGGGGTTGGGGAGCCATTTGGTGGGGATTATCTTTAATTACTTTAACCATTGCCACTTATAGCAAAAGCGGTAAAATTCCATTAAAAAAATCTTTACCGATTACCGCAATAATTTATGCTGTTGTTGTATTTCCTTTAATTGCATTATTTTTATATCAATACCATACTGCAAACGAACAAGAAAAAGCACAATATTTTATTCCTGGAATTTATGGATTATATCCAGGTTATGACAGGGAAAATGACGAAAAAAACAATCACTTCTATTCCGTTGCACATATCTTTTTCAGTGGCGGTACGGCTTTTGTGGTGGATAAAAATGCGTTTTCACATATTAAATATTCAACACCGCCAGCATTACCTAAAAATTCTGTATTACAAATCAATGGCAAAATAGATTTTTCCGAAAACTGGTCGTTAATTGCTGACGATTTGGCAATCGGCTTGCCGTCTTCTTTTGTTTATCAAGGAAAATTGTATCAACGACAAAATAGTCGTCATACTTATTATTTTATAGATAATTATTATGATGCGTCATTGATTAAAGTAACACCTTTTACCAATCAGATTGATTACACAATGGATTTATCACAAACAAATAAAAAAGGGGTATATCATTTTACTATTTATGATGAAAATAAAAAGAATATTTTTTATCAAACCGATATGGTTAAGAAATGGCGTGCATATCCATTTGACTCTTATAGAGATTATCGGTATTCATTAAATAATAGAACAGAACCATTGCCAAATCAAATAGAAGTATCTGATAAATGCACAAATCAGGCTTCATTATCCATTAAAGATGAACATATTGCTTTGTCAGTGAATAATGCAGATTATATTATTATTCCTGAAAAAGATTTGGACAGATTAAAAAACAAATTTCGGCAATATCGTGTTGATGATTTATATTGTTCCGAAGATATTGTGATTATGCCTGTAAAAATAATGGAAGATGATAAGATAAACAATATAATATTTCTTGTATTTGATAAATATAATATGGAATTGATTGACGAATTTAATTTATATAAAAAAATCTATAATAAACATAAAGATAAAGATAAAGAATATATTTTGAATGCAATACAACCGATTGTTGAGTATAGCAATGATAGAATAAATAGCGATTATACTTTTATTTATACAAAAGAGAAAGATACACCAAGAAGAGAAGAATCTCGGTTGGCAATTAACAGACTTGGTTATATCCTTGAATTGTAAGCGAAATAACTTTCAGGCAGCCTGAAAACATAAGGAAAACAAATGGCATTATTTTTGAGCATACACCCCGATAATCCGCAAGAGCGATTGATTACGCAAGCGGCGGATATTGTTCGGCAGGGCGGTGTGATTATTTATCCGACCGACTCCTGCTACGCTTTGGGCTGTGCTTTGGGTGATAAGGCGGCAATGGATAGAATTTTAGCCATTCGCAAAATCGATTTAAAGCACCACTTAACCCTGATGTGTCGTGATTTAAGCGAATTAGGCACATACGCACGCGTGGATAACGCCCAGTATCGCTTGCTTAAAGCAAGCACACCAGGCAGTTACACTTTTATTCTCACTGCCAGTCGCGAAGTGCCGTCTCGCACGCTGCACCCCAAACGCAAAACCATCGGCTTGCGTGTGCCTGACAATAAAATTGCTTTGGCACTGTTAGAAGAACTGGCTGCCCCCATGCTCTCCTGCACGCTGATGTTGCCCGATGAAGCCGAACCGCCCACGGATATTTACGACATTCGCGACACACTTGACCATGCGGTTGATGTGATGATAGACGGCGGCTGGTGCGGCACGGAACCCACAACCGTGATTGATATGACAGACGGCGTGGCATTGATAAGACAAGGCAAAGGCGATTTAACACCGTTTGGGTTGTGAAACAGTGAGCAATGAGCCGTAGGGTGGGTCTTCGACCCACCAAGCAAACCGCAAGGTTTGCATAACATTGAAAACTTAATCAACGCCTATCGGCGTTGTTGGTGGCGTGACGCCCCACCCTACGGCGGTTTTATCATTTTATTTCAGGCAGCCTGAACGGTTAATCAATCTAAACGATAAGGGGATTGCCACGCCGTTGCTATGCAACGGCTCGCAATAACAGGAGTTTTTTCAGGCTACCTAAAAAACAAAAAACGGCTTGATTTGACAAGCCGTTTTTTGATAAGAAACTTGGTGGCCAGAGGCAGGATCGAACTGCCGACACACGGATTTTCAGTCCGTTGCTCTACCGACTGAGCTATCTGGCCTTGGTTGCGGGGGCTGGATTTGAACCAACGACCTTCGGGTTATGAGCCCGACGAGCTACCATGCTGCTCCACCCCGCGTTCGGTGAAAGGTTGCCATTTTATAACACACTCACATACCTGTCAAGTATATATAAAATCAGCCTTTCGGGGTATAATATGGGCTTTGAAACCTTGTCAAACGGTGATTTTCGGGCTGTTGTTAATAGCGAAAAATACTTGTTTATTTCAAATCAATAGATGATTTTAATAAAAATAAACCGTTTTGATATTGTTCAGGCAGCCTGAAAACCTTGTGGCACAAGCGTTTCGTTCTGTTCAACCCCAACCATACGGAGAATGCAATTATGGATAATTATCAACCGCCGATTGAAGACTTGCGGTTTGCCATTCGCACACACGGTGTTTTAGATGAAGTGTTGGCACTGCCTGGTAACGAAGAATTAGACCCCGATACAGTCGATTCGATTTTGGAAGAAGCAGGCAAGTTCGCTGCCGATTTGTGGGGACAAAGCAATGAAATCGGCGATAAAGACGGTGCGAAGTTCAAAGACGGCAAGGTTTTGACCAACGATAAATTGCGTGAAGCCTATCAGGCGTTTTGCGAAGCAGGTTGGATTTCGCTGGCTGCTCCTGCGGAATATGGCGGACAAAACCTGCCACATGTGATTTCTGCCGCCTGCGATGAGTTGTGGGATTCGGGCAATTTGGCTTTGTCCTTATTGCCGATGTTAAGCAACGGGGCAATGGCTTCGATTGCACGGCACGGCAGTGAAACATTAAAAGCCTTGGTGTTAGAAAAAATGGTTACGGGCGAATGGTCTGGCACAATGAACTTGACCGAGCCGCAAGCAGGTTCGGATTTGTCATTTGTGGCAACCAAAGCCGTGCCTAATGGCGATCATTATTTAATTTCAGGTCAAAAAATCTTCATCACTTGGGGTGATCACGATTTGTGCGACAACATTATCCACTTGGTTTTGGCTCGTTTGCCTGACGCACCTGCGGGCAGTCGCGGCATTTCGCTGTTTGTTGTGCCGAAATTCCATTTGGAAGGTGATAATGTCGGCGAATTTAACAATGTGAATTGCATTTCGATTGAACACAAAATGGGCATTCACGGCTCGCCCACTTGCGTGATGGAGTTCGATAAATCCAAAGGCTATATCATCGGCGAACCCAACAAGGGCTTGCGTTATATGTTCACCATGATGAACCACGCACGCTTGAATGTGGGTATTGAAGGACATGCGGTAGCCGAACGGGCGTTCCAACACGCACGCGAATATGCCAACCAACGCGTACAAAGTATTGATGTGGCAAAAAAATCGGATAAAGCCGTGGTGATTATTCAGCACCCCGATGTTCGCCGTATGCTGTTGGTGCAAAAAACCACGCTGCAAGCACAACGCGCTATGTACTTAATGACGGCTGCATTATTAGACAAAGCCGAACACCACCCCGACCCTGACGAAGCCGCTAAATGTCAAAGAATGGCAGAGTTTATGGTACCGATTATCAAAGCATTCTGCACCGAAAACGGCGTTACACTCACCAACTTGGCTTTGCAATGCTTTGGCGGTATGGGCTATGTGGAAGAAACAGGTGCAGCACAGTTTGTGCGTGATGTGCGTATCACCCCGATTTACGAAGGCACAAACGGCATTCAAGCGTTAGACTTATTGGGCAGAAAAACCAACGCCGACAAGGGGGCGACCGCAGGCTTGTTTATGAAACGCATTGAACGCTACGCCGAACAATTAGAAGAGTTAATGCCTGTGGAAGCCTTGCAAATTCAAAAAGGCTTAATCACCGTGAAACACTGCATTCAAGGCTTAATCGCCCTGTTTAACGCACACGAAATCGAAAAAGCCGCCGCAGGCAGTATCCCGTATTTAATGATGATGGGCACGATGATCGGTGCAGGCGAAATGGCAAAAGCGTGTATGTACGCCAAACGGGCGTTGAACGACCCCGACAACGCCATGTTCTCGCCCGATTACTACCGCCGCAAAATCGAAACCGCCAAAGTGTATTTCGATTATGTGCTGCCGATGGTCAATTCCTACACCACACGAATTTTGGAAGGTGCAGACGCAATCCTATCGATTGCCCCCGAAGAAATTTAATGATTATTGTGGTAAAAAAACAACGCCCTGCATTTGCAGGGCGTTTTTTCAGGCAGCCTGAAAATTTGAATGAAAACCGATACAAAAATAATGTTATAGTCGGTTCACAGCAAAAGCAGGCAAGGCAACAAGCCGCAGACAATATAAACAATACGGCAAGGCGAAGTAACGCTGCATGGTTTTGCTGTGAATCGACTATAATATCGCCATTTTGATAGGGCTGCCTGAATATATACCATTAAAAATGCGTGGCGTGTGTAGGGTGGGCAATTTATTGCCCACGCGTTATTAAAACTCATTAAAATAAATTATATTTTTATAAATGATTGCAAATGTGATTTTTTATAAAAATGTGAT
>JAFWTP010000278.1 GCA_017518845.1 Neisseriaceae bacterium | reverse complement strand
CCCGGATTTGGGGTCAAAAAATCATAGAAATCCGCTGCTCTGATCCTCCCGAAATTTGGTCTTAACTGCTTGTAAAAAGGGTAGGAAAGGGGCTTTTCCGGGTCAATCGGTATGGCTTGATTTTTGGTCTAAATGTCGCTTTTGGGCCCAAAATGGCCCTTTTTAGCCGAAATGGGCGAAAAACTGCCAAAAATGTGCCCATTCAGGCTTTTCTGCCCACGATAAACATACCCGATTTTTACCTTAAATAATCATCGAAAACGACGATATATAAAAGGTTTTTGTCAATTATTGGAAAACTACTCAACTTGTCGAGATTGCTTAAAATCACGAATTTCGACCTGATTTAGGGTGGGCTGGAAAATATCGCAAGGAAATCGAGTTGAGCATCCAGAAAATCAAAAATGGTATTTTACCAATGCGAAATTCGCCTTTGAAAACCAGGTCTCGTTTGCGTTTCAGAATGGAGGGGCGGGGGAGTGATCGCCCAATTTTCACCCCCAAACAGGTGTTTGCATTTGTGCCGGCTGTTTAAAATTCGATAATTTACGGCCGTAAAATTTGCAAAAGCATCAAAAATAGACGTTAACATATTTTTACAACCGCTACAATTTGCTGAAAATGAGTAAATTATAATAAAAACCTCGAGCACTACTACATATAATGACGACAGGTGTCCAGATGTTCGATTTTCAGTGAATTTTAAGTATGCTAAAACACTGAAAAACAAGTAAAAACAACTATATACATAAATAATTACTTTAATATATTTGATTTACTTTTGAAACGGCCCTAAATTTGTCAAATTTCGGAAAATTTAATTGCAAATTTTAAAATTTTCGTTTTTAAATTTGGTCAGTTCAAAAATTCGTTTTAAATTTGCAATCCCAAAATTAAGAAACGCAAATAGGGTGATTTTTGATTTTGGGGCGATTTCGGGGCATCCTGAAGTCGTGGTTTTGGGTCAGAAAATTTTCTGGCCGTGAAATAACCCACTGTCGCCCGTTTGAGCGCCAACACAAAATTGTTCTTAAATGGATATTGTAACGCGATTAAAAATGTTTCTTGAGCAGACTGATATTTCCAATTCTCAGTTTGCTGACACCTGCAAGATTCCTCGCCCGACCTTGTCGCAGTTGCTCAACGGCCGCAACAAGAAGGTGAGCGATGAGGTGATTGCCAAGATCCATAGCGCGTATCCCAGCCTGAACATCATGTGGCTCATGTTTGGCGACGGTGAGATGTTGTCATCGGGTTCCGGTGCCGAAGGCTCGGGCGATGCCTTGGGAGTGAATGGTGCTGATGGTGGCAAGCGCGAGATCTCGTTCGACGATGATGCTGCTGTCAACTATTCAGCCTCTCCCCGCCCCGTCCAGCGCATGGCAACCCCGTCCTCGGTCAACGAGGCCATCCAGAGCATCATGCGCAGCAACACCGTTGCCAGGGGTGCACGCGGCTCGGCCTCTCCCGAGGCACGCCGTGTGGTCAACATCATGGTATTCTACAGCGACGGCCGGTTTGAGGAATTCGGCCCGTCGCAGTGACACAGAGGAACTATTGTAATAATGTTGATACTTTACTCACCGGGCTTTGCCGGT
>JAFWTP010000277.1 GCA_017518845.1 Neisseriaceae bacterium | reverse complement strand
TTTTCTGTTAAATCAACGACTTTTCTAAAAGTTGTGTCCGACACGGTATAAGGTGCGTGCGGTGCTAACACAAAACGCACCAAATCATCGCCATAAAACGGCACTTGTTCTCGCAAACCTTTGGCGATATATTCATCGGCGTTTTGTGCGTAAGCGTTGGGAAATTCTAATATGGTGCAACCCACAAAGGTTCGCATACCACTTAACAGCCCTGCTTTGGCAACGGCGGCGTTGAAAAAATACATATCGTTAATGGTTGTGGTGCCGCCCAAAACCATTTCTGCCATTGCAAGCAACGAGCCGTCATACACAAACGCATCGCTCACATTTTTGTTTTCCGCAGGCCAAATGTGGTTATTGAGCCAGTCCATTAAGGCTAAATCATCGGCATAGCCACGCAACAGCGTCATCGCCGCATGAGTGTGCAGATTGATTAAACCTGGCATTAAAGCGTGATTATCTAAATGAAGTGTTTGATTCACTTCAATATTTTTTGCCAAATCAGCAGGCAAAATATCTTCAATCTCCCGCCCGTTGATGATAACGGCGTGGTTCTCCAAAACAGGACAATCATCGTTCATGGTGATGATATACGGAGCAAAAATAGCGGTTTTCGTCATAATTAAATGTGTGCTTTGCGTGAAATGTGAAATTTTAACCGATAAAACAAGTTTCAGGCAGCCTGAAAGTCAATGAGCAATGAGAAATTAGCAATGAGCAATGGGTTTTTCGTTTTGCTTTGCGGCAAAACAAATTAGATTTTGATAACGCTTCGATTTTTCCTTTCAGGCTGCCTGAAAGAAAACTCGAAGCGTTATCTTAATATAGTCAATTCAGACCAAAAGCAGGCAAGGCGTTTCGTCGCAGACAGTATAAATAATACGGCAAGGCGAAACAACGCTGCATGATTTTGGTCTGAATTGACTATAATATCCGTTCTGCCTGATAAGGCAGAACGAAAAGCCCATTGCTAATTGCTACTTGTACTCCAAATGCCCCACGGTTTCGGCTAATGCTTTTAAGCGGCGTTCGGATTTTTCTACAAATGGATTGCTTGTATCCCAAGCGTAGCCTGCGAGAATGGACGAAATCATACGGCTGATTTCGGGTGTTCGGTTGTCGGCAAAAATAGCGTCTTGGAAACCGCCGTCATACCAACCATTCACATAAGTGCGGAACGCATTTACGCCTATCATCAATGGGTCGGCAAATTCGGTTTGCCAATCAACCGCTGTGCCGCTTAATTGTTTGTCTAACACATCTGCCGCTAATTTGGCAGAATGTAAGGCAATGGTTACGCCACTGGAAAAGACAGGGTCTAAAAATTCGGACGCATTGCCAAGCAAGGCAAAATGTTTGCCAATCAAGGACTTAACATTTGCCGAATAGCCACGAATATTGCGGTATGGCACTTCGTTATCCCAAACCGTGTCTTTCAAAATGCGTTTTAACATCGGCACTTCAGAAACAAATTTTTTCAAAATGGTTTCCGAGTCCCCAATGCCTGCAAATCTTTCAGGCAGCCCTACCACGCCCAAAGAAGTGCGATTATCGGCAAACGGAATCAACCAAATCCACACATCACGATAAGTGGAATGTGTGGAAATCAAGATTTTTTCGCGTTCAAAAGACGGGTCGGTAATGTTGTCGTCAATGTGGGTGAAGTGGGCTTCACGCACGGGCAAGTGGGACGGTAATTCCAAATCCAATAATCGTGGCAACAGTCTGCCATAGCCTGACGCGTCCAACACAAATTTGGCTTGCAACTGATACGGTTCATTGTTTTCCTGTTCAACCGACAAAATCGCTTCATCGCCGCTGTTATCAAACGCCGTTACGGTGTGTCCATAACGCACGGTAACGCCTTGTTTTTCGGCTTCATCAATCAAAATTTTATCGAAAATGCCACGGCGAACTTGGTAAGTGGTACCTGGTCCTGGTGAAAATTTATCCGTAAAATCAAAGTAAGTATAGCGACTACCCCAAGTGAAAGCCGCACCGTTTTTAAACTGGAATGTGGGTTCGGCTTCAACCGCAGGCAAAAAGCCCGCTTCGTCCAAAATTTCCATACAATGCGGCAAAAGACTTTCGCCAATCACAAAACGCGGAAAATGCTGTTTTTCCAAAACACACACACGCCAACCTTTTTTATGCAGCAAGGCAGCAGCAGAAGAGCCAGACGGACCCGCACCAATAATGGCAACATCAAATTGTTCGCTCATTTTATTTTATCTCCATAAAAAAAAACACTTTTCAGGCAGCCTGAAAAATGTTGATGATACCGAAAGATACAATAAAAAACTTTTATTTAAGTCAAATGATATAAAAAATAAACGATTGTTGCTTGCTAAAACTTTTTTATCAACATAAATTTATGATAAATTTATTATAAAACATATAGTTATAAAATAATTTTTTGATAAAGATTTTTAGGGGGGGTGTTTTTTGAAAAATGAAAATAGCGGAATTTTTAATTCGATAACTGATGAGATTTTGATTTTTTAAATTTCTCACGGAGGCACGGAGAAAACGGTTAAACTCTGTGTTCTCCGTTTCTCCGTGAGATATAAAAAAACTTTGTGAGAAACAAAAATTTTTTAGTTTTGATGAAAATTGATTTATTCAGGCTATCTGAAAGATTGTTTATAAAATTTCTTTTAATTTATCTATCATCATTTCTTTGCGTTTTTTA
>JAFWTP010000276.1 GCA_017518845.1 Neisseriaceae bacterium | reverse complement strand
TGCTCACTACTCACTGCTCACTACTCACTGCTCACTGCTCATTGCTCACTGCTCACTGCTCATTGCTCACTGCTCACTGCCCTAAATGCTTTTTCAAATAAACCCCCGTCTGGCTTTTTTTATTTTTAGCAATTTCTTCTGGGGAGCCCGTTGCGACTATTTCGCCGCCGTTGTCGCCGCCTTCTGGACCCAAGTCGATAATGTAATCGGCGGTTTTGATGACATCTAAATTGTGTTCAATAATCACAATAGTGTTGCCTTTACCTTGTAAGCGTTTGATTACTTTTAACAAAATATCAATATCGGCAAAGTGTAAGCCTGTTGTGGGTTCGTCCAAAATGTATAGCGTTTTGCCTGTGTCGCGTTTGGAGAGTTCTAATGCTAATTTGACGCGTTGGGCTTCGCCGCCTGATAGTGTGGTTGATGACTGCCCTAATCGCACATAGCCCAAGCCCACATCAAACAGCGTTTGCAATTTGCGTTTTAAGGTAGGCACATTCGCAAAAAATTCGAGTGCGTCTTCCACAGTCATATCTAAAACTTCGGCAATATTTTTGCCTTTGTACTGCACTTCCAAAGTTTCGCGGTTATAGCGTTTGCCGCCGCACACTTCGCACGGCACGAATACATCGGGCAGAAAGTGCATGGCAACTTGGATGACGCCATCGCCCTGACAGGCTTCGCACCTGCCGCCACGCACATTAAACGAAAAGCGTCCGCTGGTGTAACCCCTTTCTCGTGCAAGTGGCACGCCTGCAAACAGTTCGCGAATGGGCGTGAAAACGCCTGTATAAGTGGCAGGGTTGGATCGTGGCGTTCTGCCTATGGGCGATTGATTGACATCAATCACTTTATCCAAATGTTCCAAGCCGAAAATGTCGTCAAAGGGTGCAGGTTCAGTGTTGGCTCGATTGAGTTCTCTGTTTGCAATATTCGCCAAAGTTTCGTTAATCAGCGTAGATTTACCGCTGCCTGAAACGCCTGTAACGCAGGTAATCACGCCCAAAGGCAAGTTGAGCGTGATATTTTTTAAGTTATTGCCCCTTGCTCCTGTGATGACCAGCATTTTATTTTTATCTATTTTATGGCGTTTGGCAGGCACGGCAATGGTTTTGCGTCCGCTTAAATAGTCGCCTGTGGGCGATTGTTTGCAGTTCATAATATCTTGGGGGCTGCCTGAAACAACCACTTCGCCGCCGTGTTCGCCTGCGGCAGGTCCCATATCCACGACAAAATCTGCCGCACGAATTGCGTCTTCATCGTGTTCGACCACAATCACCGTGTTGCCTAAATCTCGTAAATGTTTCAGGGTGCCTAATAATCTATCGTTATCTCGCTGGTGTAAGCCGATTGACGGCTCGTCTAAAACATACATCACGCCCGTTAAGCCGCTGCCGATTTGGCTTGCCAAGCGAATGCGTTGCGACTCACCGCCTGACAAGGTTTCTGCCGAACGAGAAAGGGTTAAATAATTCAAACCCACATCAATTAAAAATTTCAAACGATCGCGAATTTCTTTTAACACTTTTTCGGCAATTTTTGCACGATTGCCGTCTAATTGAATTTTATTAAAAAAATCAAGCGTTTTTGATAAAGGCATGGCGTTAATTTCATGCAAAAACGCACCGCCCACTTGCACAAATCGTGCTTCTTTTCGCAACCTTGCCCCATGACATTCAGGACAAGAGCGATGAGCCAAAGCCTGTGCTAACTCATCTTTCACCGCAAGCGAATCGGTTTCTTTGTAACGCCGCTCCCAGTTGGGGATAATTCCTTCAAAAGCGTGGCTACGGGTGAAACTTTTGCCATTCTCGCCTAAATAAGAAAAGGCAATGGCTTCTTTTTTCGAGCCGAATAAAATCACTTCACGCACTTTTTCAGGCAGCCTGAAAAAAGGCGTATCCACAGCAAAATCATAATGTTTTGCCAAAGATTGAATCATCTGAAAATAAAATAAATTGCGTTTGTCCCAGCCCTTAATCGCCCCTGCCGCCAGCGAGAGTTCTGGGTGAAGAACAACCCGTTCAGGGTCGAAAAATTGAATACTGCCCAAACCATCGCACACAGGGCAAGAACCCATCGGATTATTAAACGAAAACAAACGCGGTTCTAATTCTGGCAGACTGAACGCACAGTGCGGACAGGAAAATTTAGCGGAAAAAAGCAATTCATCATTTGTGTCCATATTCACCGCAACCGCCTTATCATTGCCAAAACGCAAAGCGGTTTCAAAACTTTCTGCCAAGCGTTGTTTGTTATCGGCATTCACTTTCAGGCGGTCAATCACCACTTCAATGGTGTGTTTGATATTTTTTTGCAACTTCGGCGTGCTGTCTAATTCCACAATTTCACCGTCCAAACGCACACGCACAAAACCTTGCGTTTGCAGGTCGGTAAATAAATCCACAAACTCGCCTTTGCGTTCTTTCACCGCAGGGGCAAGAATCATCACCCGTGTGTTTTCAGGCAGCCTGAACACTTCATCAACCATTTGCGACACGGTTTGCGATGACAATTCTTCACCGTGTTCAGGACAAATCGGCGTGCCAACGCGTGCAAACAAAAGCCGCAAATAATCGTGAATTTCGGTTACCGTGCCTACGGTCGAACGCGGATTATGCCCAGACGCTTTCTGCTCAATCGCAATCGCAGGCGACAAGCCCGTGATTAAATCCACATCAGGCTTATCCATCATCTGCAAAAACTGCCGTGCATAAGCGGAAAGACTTTCCACATAACGCCGCTGCCCTTCGGCATACAGCGTATCAAACGCAAGCGAAGACTTACCGCTGCCTGAAAGCCCAGTAATCACCACTAACTTTCGGCGTGGAATGTCCAAATCAATATTCTTCAAATTATGCGTTCTCGCACCACGAATACAAATGGTGTGAATGTCTTTTGCGTCCCCAAGTTTTGCTTTTGCCATAATATTAAGTTTCAGGCTGCCTGAAAATAAAAAACAGAACCTGACATTGTATAAAAGTTAGCAAAAAATAGATAGATAGATATTGAATATAATATTCAGGCTGCCTGAACATATATTCAGCCTGCCTTATGTTGCAAAAATCGACATAAATCGTACATTTATTAACGAAAAATTAGGCAAATAACGCCGATTGGTGTATGCTGTATATAACAACAACAAATCAAGAGAAAATGCGATGTTTCAAAAAATCAAAAACAGTGAAAAACTCAAAAATTTCACCAAACAAGCAACTGCCGCTTACAATAAGGCAAAAAACACCGAAATTCATTTAGGCCGCAAAAAAGAAATGCCGCCTGTGGTTGAATATACAGAAAAACCCACGCTGCAAAGCAGTGAAAATGCCGATAGAGAAAATGCGGTATTTCAAAAAATCAAAAACAGTGAAAAAATCAGAAATTTCAACAGACAAGTCAGTGCCGCTTACAACAAGGCAAAGACTACCGAAATTCATTTAGGCCGCAAAAAAGAAATGCCGCCTGTGGTTGAATATACAGAAAAACCCACGCTGCAAAGCAGTGAAAATGCCGATATTATCAATCTGTTGTGTTTGTTTGCGTTTAAATATCAGCACCGCTGGACAAACGCCAAAAAACACATTATCGAACAATATTGCCAAACGGTTGATGACAACAATTATTTCACGCAGTTGCGTTTGGCAGAAGAGCAAGGCTATGCCCTGTTTAGCCCGCAAAACGCCACACAACTGTTTTCGCAAATACGCATTACCCACACCGCAACTTCGTTTGACTATTGGGCAGAATTTCAGCAAAAATTGCTGACCGATATTCTGCACCTATTGGCATTATCAGGTTGCAACGCCGAAGAAGTGTTGCGAGAAAGCGTGCAACTGTCTAACCAATGGTGTATCGGCGAAGATGTGTGCCAAATGGCATACAACAGACAGCAAACGGCACAAAATAATCATGAAAAACCGTATGAACAATGAGCAGTCGTAGGGTGGGCTTCCCAGCCCATCAAACGCCCCGATAGGGGCGATGTAAAATAATTATTAGAAAATTTTTCAGCCAGCCTGAAACGATTTACAGACAAGCCTGCGGCTTGTTTGGTGGGCTGGGAAGACCACCCTACTGCGGCTCACTACTCACCGCTCACTGTAAAACCGTGCTAATATTCGCCATTATTTTCTCGACACAAAAGGAATATCAACATGCCTGAAAACATTTCTCCTGCGGTGAAGACGGCAATTTTATCCGAAGCCCTGCCTTATATTCGCAAATTTGCGGGTTGGACTTTGGTGATTAAATACGGCGGCAATGCGATGACGGAAGATTCGCTCAAAGAAGGCTTTGCCAAAGATGTTGCCCTCTTGAAATTAGTGGGCATCAACCCCGTTGTGGTGCATGGCGGCGGTCCGCAAATTAACGGTATGTTAGAAAAAGTGGGCAAAAAAGGCGAGTTTGTGCAAGGCATGCGGGTTACCGACCGTGAAACCATGGACATTGTGGAAATGGTGTTGGGCGGCTCGGTGAATAAGGAAATTGTCTCGCTTTTAAACCAACACGGCGGTAAGGCGATTGGGCTAACGGGGCGGGACGCTCATTTCTTAAAAGCAAAAAAATTGTTTATCAACACGCCTGAACGAAACGGCGTGGATATTGGACAAGTCGGCACGGTCGATGAAATTGACGGCACCATTATTCGCAATATGGTCGAACGCGGCTACATTCCTGTGATTGCCCCGATTGGCGTAGGTATGGGCGGCGAAGCGTTTAATATCAACGCCGATTTAGTGGCAGGACGCTTGGCAAAAGAACTCAAAGCCCAAAAACTGTTGCTGATGACCAACACACCAGGTGTTTTGGATAAAGACGGCAATTTGCTCACCAATCTCACGCCCAAACGCATTGATGAATTAGTGGCAGACGGCACACTGTCAGGCGGTATGCTGCCCAAAATCGCGTCTGCATTAGACGCGGCGACACACGGCGTGAAAGCGGTGCATATTATTGACGGCAGAGTGCCACACGCACTGTTGTTAGAAATCTTCACCGATTCAGGCGTGGGTTCGATGATTTTGGGTGAGTAAGTGTGGTTTAGAGTAAAAAACGGAAGTTGTTAAAACTTCCGTTTTTTTCAGGCAGCCTGAAAATTTATGCTCAATCTATTATAATTCCACCTTTTATTTTCACTTTTTTTACAAACCAAAATGCAAAACAAAACTTATTCACCTGCCGATATTGAAGAGAACTGGTATGCCCATTGGGAAAAACACGGTTATTTTCGCCCTACCATGCAAGGCGACAAATCGTTTGCGATTCAACTGCCGCCGCCGAATGTAACGGGCACGCTGCATATGGGGCATGCGTTTAATCAAACGATTATGGACGCTCTAACGCGTTATCACCGTATGAAAGGCGAAAACACTTGTTGGATTCCAGGTTCTGACCATGCGGGCATTGCTACGCAAATTGTGGTGGAACGGCAGTTAGCGGCACAAAATATTTCTCGGCATGATTTGGGGCGGGATAAGTTTTTAGAAAAAATTTGGGCGTGGAAAGAAGAGTCTGGCGGAACAATCACTTCGCAAATCCGCCGTGTCGGCTGTTCGGTTGATTGGGATAAAGAATATTTTACGATGGACGAAAATCTTGCCCAAGTGGTTACCGAAGTGTTTGTGCGTTTGTATGAACAAGGTTTGATTTATCGTGGCAAACGCTTGGTAAATTGGGATCCTGTTCTTGGCACGGCGGTGTCGGATTTGGAAGTGGAAAGTGTCGAAGAAAATGGCAAAATGTGGCACATTCGCTATCCTTTTGTCGATAATCCTGCGGACGGTTTGATTGTGGCTACCACGCGTCCTGAAACGCTGTTAGGCGATGTGGCTGTGGCAGTTAATCCAGCGGACGAACGCTATAAAAACTTAATCGGCAAAAAGGTGATTTTACCTTTAACTGGGCGTGAAATTCCGATTATTGCCGATGAATATGTGGAAAAAGATTTTGGCACAGGCTGCGTGAAAATCACGCCAGCACACGATTTTAACGATTATCAAGTGGGCAAACGCCACAATACCGATTTAATTAGCGTTTTGGATTTAACCGCGAAAATTGCACAAAACGCAGGCGTTTTTTCGTATGACGGCAAGGCAAAACAATCTTTCAGGCTGCCTGAAAAATATGTAGGCAAGGACCGCTATGTAGCACGCAAACTGATTGTTGAAGATTTAGAACAACAAGGTTTGTTGGTTAAAATTGACGACCATAAATTGATGACCCCAAAGGGTGATCGCACAGGTTCTGTGATTGAGCCTATGCTCACCGACCAGTGGTTTGTCGCCATGAGTGCCACACCCAAATACGATGACTTGGATTCGCCTTACAAAGGTTTGTCTTTGGCGGATAAAGCCAAACAAGCGGTTGCCAGCGGTGCGGTTAAATTTGTGCCTGAAAACTGGGTGAATACTTACAACCAGTGGATGAACAACATTCAAGACTGGTGCATTTCTCGCCAACTGTGGTGGGGACACCGCATTCCTGCTTGGTATGACGAACAGGGCAATGTGTTTGTCACACGCAGTTTGGAAGACGCTCAAAAAGTTTCAGGCAGCCTGAACTTAAAACAAGACGAAGATGTTTTGGATACTTGGTTTTCTTCCGCACTTGTTCCGTTTTCCACATTAGGCTGGACAGGCGAAACACAACAAACCCCTGAATTACAAACCTTTTTGCCGTCTAATGTGCTGGTTACAGGTTATGAAATCATCTTCTTCTGGGTGTGTCGTATGATTTTTATGACAACCCATTTCACAGGCAAAGTGCCGTTCAAAGATGTGTATATTCACGGCATTGTTCGCGACCACGAGGGCAAAAAAATGTCCAAGTCCGAAGGTAATGTCATCGACCCTGTGGATTTAATTGAAGGCATTGATTTACCACAACTTTTAGAAAAGAGAACCCGCGGTCTTCGCCGTCCAGAAAAAGCACCACAAGTCATTCGTGCCACAGAAAAACTGTTTCCAAACGGCATTCCTGCCTACGGCACGGACGCATTACGCATGACGATGGCAAGTTATGCGTCTTTGGGGCGTTCGGTGAATTTCGACTTCAAACGCTGTGAGGGCTATCGCAATTTCTGCAATAAACTGTGGAACGCCGCCCGTTTTGTGCTGATGAATTGCGATAATCAAGCGATTGAAAATACAGCAAAAAACACCTTTGCCGATGAATGGATTTTAAGCCGCTTAAACGAAGTTACACGCACAACAAGCGAAGCATTTGAAACCTATCACATTGATTTAGCAGCACAAAATTTATATGAATTTGTGTGGAATGAATATTGCGACTGGTATTTGGAACTCGCCAAAATTCAAATCCAAATAGGCGATGAAGCACAACAAAAACACACTCGCTTTGTGCTGTTGCAAGTGTTAGAAAGCGTTTTACGCTTGTTGCACCCTTTAATTCCATTTATCACCGAAGAAATTTGGCAAACCGTAGCCCCATTAGCAAACGCTAAAACTGTTGATAGCATTATGTTGGCGAAATATCCTGAATATCAGGAAAAACAAGTTTCAGGCAGCCTCTTAACAATGGCAACATTGCAAGAAGTGGTAAATGCCATTCGCAATTTGCGTGGCGAAATGGGCGTTGCTCCTTCCGTCAAAGCACCGCTGTTATTGGAAAGCACGGACGATTTATCCGCCATTCTGCCGTATTTGCCGAGTTTAGCGAAACTGACCGAAGTGCGTTTAATGGACGCTCTGCCGCAAGACGAAGACGCACCTATTGCCGTTGCCGCCAACGCACGGCTGATGCTGAAAGTGGAAATCGACAAAGCCGCCGAAACCGCACGGTTGAATAAAGAGTTAGAAAAAT
>JAFWTP010000275.1 GCA_017518845.1 Neisseriaceae bacterium | reverse complement strand
GTATTGCCGTTCTCCGTAGTTAGGAGATTACTACGCCTTGCTGTGCAAGGCTCGTAATGACAGTAGTTTTTTCAGGCTGCCTGAAATTACAATCGAAGCGTTATCTAAATATTATCTGTCAAGCCTGATAAGGCTTGACTTAATAACTACTCACTACTCACTATTTCAGGCAGCCTGAAATGAACTTAATTTCTATAAATTTCATCAACATACAAAAAATCAAGCATTATTTTTTGTGCAGTGCAACTAAAACACGCTTTTTTGTGCGATAATGTCGGGCGTAAATAATGAAGAATAGAATGAATAAATGGGGTAGTTTATGCGATATAAACATTATTTAGAACCCTTATTCGCACCGAACCATATTGCGGTTGTCGGTGCGTCTGAACGGCCTGGTTCTTTGGGACAGATGGTTTTTTCTAATTTGATGGTTGGCAAAATGGCAACCAACAATGGCGCTTTACGCCTTTCTCCTGTTAATCCGAAATACAAAACGGTGTATGGCTTGCCTTGCGTGGAGAAGTTGCAGGACTTGCCTGATATGCCTGATATGGTGATTGTGGCGGCACCCCCTGCGGCTTATACGGAAATTTTGGGCGATTGCAAGGAAGCGGGGCTGACTTATGCGGTGTTTATTAAGCCACAAGATGAGCAGAGCGATGACCAACAGACCATTTTTGTGGCAACGCGTATGGCACGCCGCTTGGGCATTCGGCTGATTGGTCCGACTTTTTTCGGTATGATTCGCCCGTCTGCGGGCATTAACGCCAGTACTTATGGCGATTGGGTGCATTCTGGTAATGTGGCGTTTGTGGGGCATTCTGCCAGTTTGTGTTCGGCGATTTTGGACTGGGCTGCTGAACGCCGTATTGGTTTTTCGGCGGTGATGTCGTTTGGCTCGGAAGCCAGCAGTTTGGAATACGGCGAAGTGTTGGATTTTTTGGCAAACGATTCTGCCACAGAAGCGATTATTTTGCACATTCATCATACTATGAATGGTCGCCGCTTGATGAGTGCTTTGCGTGCGGCTTCTCGCATTAAACCTGTGCTGATTTTGAAAACGGGACGGGGTGATGATAAAGGCATACAGGCTGAATATCGTGTGGCTCACCCGATTTCGCATGAAGAAGTGTTTTCGTGTGCGATGAAACGGGCAGGGGCGTTGCAGGGCGATAATTTTGGACAAATTTTCCACACCGTTGGGGCGTTGGCGAATAAGTTTCGCACACAGGGCAATCGTTTGTCGATTGTGTGTAATGGTTTGGGTTTAGGCTTGATTGCGGCTGATGACGCTGTGGATAATGGTCTTGAATTAGCGGAATTTGATAGCAGAACCTATCAAGCCTTGTCGAAAAAAATGCCGAATTTGGAAATCGGTAACCCTTTGAATTTAGCCACTGTTCCAGAAGCAGAGCAATTTGGGCGTGCGGTGGAACTGTGTTTGGACAACAGCAATACAGACGGTGTTTTGGTGGTGTATTCACCGCAAGGCTATGACCCTGTGCGGTTTTTAAAAACAGCCGAAATTGTGGCAGATTTGCAGAAAAAATCTGCCAAGCCACTGTTTTTATCGTGGGTGGGCGGTAAAAAAATTGAAGAAGCCACAAACTTGTTTGCGAATAATGGTTGCTTGGACTTTGCCCAGCCTGAATATGCCATCGGTGCGTTCCATGATTTGGTGCGTTTTAATGAAAATCGCAAAATGTTGCGTTCTTTGTATGTGGAAAAATACCGTTCTTCGGTGATTACGCACGAAGTGGGTAAAGCCAAAGAAATCATCGCACAGGTGAAAGAACAAGGGCGGGTGGTGTTGTCGGAATATTTAACCAAAAAACTTTTGGCGTGTTTTGATATTCAATCGAACTACACCACAACGGCGGCAAATAAGGAAGAAGCCTTAAAACAAGCCGAGTTAATCGGTTTTCCTGTGGCGTTAAAAATTGACTCGCCCGATATTTTGCATAAATCGAATATCGGCGGCATTGCTTTGAATATTCAAAATAAAGAAGAGTTAGACGCAGCCTACGATGATGTGTGTAATCATGTGATGGTCAATGCACCCTACGCCGCCATAGACGGGGTGAGCATTCAACGAATGCTGCCTGAACACCATATTCGTGAAGTGAAAATCAGCATTGTCCGCGATCCGATTTTTGGTCCTGCCATTGTGTTTGCCGCCAGCAGCAACATTGCTTACGACCGTGCGGTAGCGTTGCCGCCTTTGACCGAAACCATTATCAATCAAATGGTGGAGCAAGCGAATGTGTCGGCAATGTTGGGCAGTTACAAACACATGCGACCTGTGGATAAAGACGCATTGTATGATGTGCTGTTTAAT
>JAFWTP010000274.1 GCA_017518845.1 Neisseriaceae bacterium | reverse complement strand
CGTAATTTTGCCACTCTGCCCCTGCGTCCATCATCAGCGTATCGCCGTTTTTTAATTTATCTTTATTATCAATATAATGCAAAACGCACGCATTTTTGCCGCCTGCCACAATGGTGTTATACGCAGGATTTCTGGCACCAAATTGAAAAAACTCTGATAAAACAATGCCTTCAATTTGATATTCCCACATATCAGGCTTTACATTTTTCATCGCACAAATATGCCCTGCCGCACTGATTTTAGCGGCTTGACGCAGAAAATCGAGTTCCACTGAGTCTTTAATTTGCCGCATAGGCGTGAGTATATTATTGAAATCTTTACAAATATCTTGCGTTTTATGGCGTTTGGTTTGCAGCGAAAACCACAGTCGCAACACTTCTTTATCTAATTTACGATTTTGTTTTGATATAAAAAACAGGCGTTTATGACCTTTCAGGCAGCCTGTTAATTTTTTGCGGAATTGCTCAATATCATACGCTTTATCCATACGGTATTTTTGGCAAGCGTTCGACACGCCGCAACGCAAACCGTCCCAAATTTCGCGTTCGGGATTTTTATCGCGACAAAACAAAATGCTTTCGCGTTTGGCTCCGTCCAAAACAAGTGCCGCGTCAGGCTCGTTAAAACCTGTTAAATAAAAGAAATTGCTGTCTTGGCGATAAGGATAAAAGGTGTCATTCGAGCGGCGGCGTTCGGGGGCAGCAAAAATCACCGCCACGCCGTCTTTGCCGATTTCGTCAAAAACCTTTTCGCGTCTTGCCACGCATTGTGCAATATAATTTTCCATAAAAAAATCCTTGATTGTTTTGTTTCAGGCTGCCTGAATAATACAAAAAACGCCTTGCGGCGTTTTGAGCACCCCCCTACTTTACAACTTTTCGCCTGCCTGAACCACTTTATTTGTTTTCGCCGTTATATCCATAATTTCAAAGCGATAGACATTGATTTTGTCTAAATATTCATCAGCCAAAATATCGAATGATGACATATATTTAGCACAATATTTTTGACTTAATAATTGCAGGGCAAGTTTTTTTTCTTGTACATTATCAATTAACAGCACTTTTGTGGTGCAAACAGTGCTTTTATATTGCATAGTAAATACTTGATTTGCCAGTGCTTTCGCGTCATTTTTAATCGCAGAAAACTCGGCATATTTTAATTTAGGTGTTTGATTTTCTGCCACGCACACAATTTTCACTGTTCTGCCGTCTTTATATAGAGCGGCTTTGGTATCATTCTGCCCGCCTTGAACATAGATAAATTGATTAAGCCGAACCAAAGACAAAGGCACAGAATGCACTTCGCCTGCGTCGTCCAAACAAGAAAACACAGCGTAATCGGATTTATCTACAAAGGTCAATGCCAAATGTTCGCCCAAAACTTTTTCGGTGTGCGGTTGCAATTTTGCCATTTTCTTTTCCCTACTGCTTGAAAAAGGTTTATTTTATCAATAAGTCAAAGTATTTGAAAAATAAAACCCTATTTCAGGCTGCCTGAAATATAAAAATGTGGTTTTAAAAGCAGTGAGCAGTTAGAAGTGAGTAGCGATTATGTCAAACCTTACGGTTTGACAGATATTTTTAAGATAACGCTTCGATAAGCCTTTCAGGCAGCCTGAAAGAATAATCGAAGGTTATCTAAACATAATCATTGCTCATTGCTCATTGCCAACGCTCTCGCCTGAAAAATCGCGGTTTTCATTTGTTTCACACTGGTTGCCAGTCCTAAAAACAGGGCTTGGGCGATAATGGCGTGTCCAATGTTTAACTCACGAATTTCAGGCAGCCGTGCAATATCTGCCACATTATGAATATTCAAACCGTGTCCCGCATTCACGCAAAAGCCGTTTTTATCGGCAAATTCGCAGGCTTCTTTGATGCGTTGTAACTCTTTATCTCGTTCAATTTTATCGGTAGCGTCCGCATATCGCCCTGTGTGTAATTCAATCACACTTGCCCCCACATCTTTGGCTGCCTGAATTTGGGCTATATCGGGGTCGATAAACAGCGACACACGGATATTTTCTTTTTCTAACACTTCGATAAATGTTGCAATTGTTTTTTCCTGACCCAACACTGCCAAGCCGCCTTCTGTGGTGATTTCCTGCCGTTTTTCAGGCACAATACACACATCTTGCGGTTTAACTTGCAAGGCGTTGTCCAACATTTCTTCTGTCAGAGCCATTTCCAAATTGAGCCGTGTAGAAATTGCCTGTCGCACCGCAAACACATCTGCGTCTTTAATGTGGCGGCGGTCTTCTCGCAAGTGCATTGTAATTAAATCCGCCCCTGCGGTTTCGGCAATCAAAGCGGCTTCAACAGGAGATGGATACACCGTGCCACGAGCATTACGCACGGTTGCAATATGGTCGATATTCACACCTAATAACATATTGATTTTCCTTATAAATTAAACTTTCAGGTTGTCTGAAAGATATTATCTAAACTTGTGGAAACTGCCTACGCTATGCTTGCTGTTATTGTTTTGATTTTTTTGATTATATTTTTCACATTCATAGCTTGGCATACCCAAGTTACAAGCCTTGTGAAAATATTTTTCCGCAGCGTTTAAATCTCGTTCTACCCCAATTCCTTCTCGATAAAGTTTGCTTAGTTCATCACAACCAAGATAGTAGTTTCCATTACATGATTTTTTTTGAAATTTAACTGCTTTTTCAAGATTTATTTCCACATCAACACCGAGTTCATAATTAACTCCAACTGAATTACAAGCCTGTGGATTACCCATATCGCATGATTTTTCCAAAAATTGAATAGATTTTTTCCTATCTTGTTGAATAACCTTGCCTTCATTGTAAAAATAACCCACAAAAAAACAAGCCGTTGCATTATTTTTCTCGCATGATTTTTCATACAGTTGAAATGCTGATGAATAATTACCTTGTTTATATGCAGTATTTGCTTGTTCAAAAAGTTCCTTATCTTTTTTACAGCCATTTAATGTTATGGCGACAATTAAAGATAGGACAACAGAGAAAAACATAGACTGATTTTTCATTATGCTATTCCTTTTCAATATCTTTATTTCAGGCAGCCTGAAATGCTCATTACCCCAAAGCAATCATTTCTAACTGTTCTAATGGTCGATTTAAAAAGCGTTCGCCAATGGTTTGAAAACGCAGGGGAATGTCGGAAACAAAAAAGCGGTAATCGGGAGCAGTGGTTTGTTCATTCAGTAAATCTCGTTCTGCCAAAGCATTTGCCACTGCGTCTGCTGTGGTAATGGACGAATCAACCAAAGCCACACCTTGTGTTTCTTCGGCAAGCAAAGGTTTAATTAAAGGGTAATGCGTACAACCCAAAATCAGCGTATCAATGTTTTCAGTAAGCAATGGCGGTAAATATTCTCGCAGTGTCAAACGCGTAACTGCGTGGTCTAACCAGCCCTCTTCAATTATCGGCACCAATAATGGGCAGGCTTGCGACACCACACGGCAGGATTTTTTGCGTTCGGCAATCGCCCGAGCATACGCATTGCTGTTTGTGGTTGTGGTGGTGGCAATCACGCCAATCTGCCCGTTTTTTGTAGCACAAACCGCCGCGTCTGCCCCTGCACCAATCACATCAATCACAGGCATTGTGCCTGCCAATGCACGCACTTTGCTTCCTGCCACAGCCGCAATGGTATTGCACGCAATCACCAATAACTTGACATTTTGTTCCAATAAAAAATGCACAATTTGTGTGGAAAATTGCTCAATCGTATTACGCGATTTCACCCCATACGGCACGCGTGCGGTGTCGCCAAAATACACAATATTCTCACACGGTAGGCGTTCGGTTAAAGCACGCACCACAGTTAAACCGCCTACCCCTGAATCAAAAACGCCAATCGCTTTATTTTTTTCGTTCATTTTATTTAATCAAAGTAATAGAATAAGCCACAGCCGCCGTAATTATCAATATAATTAACGCTTTGAAAATAGACGCAAATTTTAACTGCGGCACAGGGTCATTTAAATATTTATTGCCCGTAATCATCGGCGTAATTAAATTGTGGCGTTTAATCACACGATAAAACAGCACAACCACAAAATGAATAATCGCCAAAATCATTAAAATATTCGCAAAAATTAAGTGAATTTTGCGAATGTCAGACGCATTAGAACCCGCAAACTTGCTTAAATAAGCGTCATAAATATAGGAATTTTCATCAGGCGAAAACAGCCCAGTTGCCACTTGAAACAGCACGCCAAAAATCAAGGCGACAACCATTAACGCCCCCAAAGGGTTATGACCAGGCTGTTCATTTTCTGAAATTTCTCCCTTGATATAACGAATAATGTGCTTGGGCGATTTAACAAATTGCGTAAAGCGAGCCGTATCGCTGCCGACAAAACCCCAAATAATACGGAATAAAATTAAAGCCAATAAAAACAAGCCACAACGCAAATGCCACTGCAACATTGAGCCGCCCATTTTGGCACTGACAAACATAAAAATAACGCTGGCAACCAATGTCCAGTGAAAGAGTCGTGTGGGCAAATCCCAAACTTTAACTTTTTTCATTTTGTATCCCTTTTTAAGCCACTTGAAAAGTGAAATTATAGCGAAAAGTGGTTTAAATTAGGATTGATTAACGGCAAGGAAAAGTTTCAGGCTGCCTGAAATTATTTTTTCAACGCTTCCGCTTTGCTTTCCAATTCTGTCCAGCGTTCGATTTTTTGTTCTAATGTTTCTTCAATTTGGCTGATTTCTTCTTGCATTTGCAAGGCTTTTGAGTAATCTTCTTTAAATAAACTGCCGTCAGATATTTGCTGTTGTAAATCGGCAAGTTGTTGTTCTAATTTATCTATTGCATCAGGCAGTGCGTCTAATTCGCGTTGTTCTTTGAATGATAATTTAGTGGCACTGCGTTTTGGGCGATTATCGTTTGAAACCACTGTTTCAGGCTGCCTGAACGATTTTTGGTTTGCTAATTCTCGCTCGCGTGCCACTTTATAATCTTCATAGCCGCCAATGTATTCTTTTAACTCGCCATTGCCTAAAAATACAACTGATGAAGTCATCACATTATCCAAAAATCGCCTGTCGTGGCTGACCAAAAACACCGTGCCGTCATATTCTTGCAAGCAATTTTCCAAAACTTCTACGCTGTCTATATCCAAGTCGTTAGTCGGCTCGTCCAATACCAAAATATTTGCAGGTTGCGTGAATAATTTTGCCAATAACAAACGATTGCGTTCGCCGCCAGACAAAGACGATACAGGCGATTGCAAGCGTTGCGGTTCAAACAAAAAATCGCCCAAATAACTGGTAATATGGCGTTTTTTACCCGAAATTTCAACAAAATCATTGCCTTGCCCTATGGTGCGAAACACGGTTTCGTTTTCATCTAATGTGCTTCGCATTTGGTCAAAATACGCCACACGATTGCGTAAGCCCAATCGCACACGCCCCACTTGTGGCGACAATTCACCCAACACCAAACGCAAAAATGTGGTTTTGCCCACACCGTTTTTACCGATTAAGCCGATTTTATCGCCGCGTTGAAAAATTGCCGAAAAATTATTGATAATTGTTTGATTTTCATAAGAAAAAGACACGCTTTCCAATTCTGCCACAATTTTACCGCCTGCGTCCCCTTTATCCAAACGCAACACCATATTGCCCTGCCGCTCGCGGCGTTGAAGTCGCTCACGGCGTAGATTTTCCAAGCGTTTCACCCTGCCCTGATTGCGTGTGCGGCGTGCTTCAATACCCCGCCGAATCCACGCTTCTTCTTGGGCGTGAAATTTATCAAACAAGCGATTGTGCGTTTCTTCCGCCGCCAATTCTTCTTCCTTACGCTTTGAATAATAAGAAAAATTACCGTCATAAACTTTCAGGCTGCCCCTATCCAATTCGGCAATTTTGCAGGTTACGCTATCCAAAAACTGGCGGTCATGCGTAATCACCAAAAGGTTGCCTGAAAAATCGTTCAACATTTGCTCTAATTCAGAAATGGCGTCAATATCCAAATGATTAGTCGGCTCATCTAACAGCAAAATATCAGGCTCCTGCACAAACGCCCACGCCAATGCAACGCGTTTTTTCTGCCCACCCGACAAAGCCTTAATCGCAACATTTTCAGGCAGCCTAAACGCCGTTAAAACTTTGGCAACCACAGCATCTTTTGCCCAGCCGTCTTGTAAATCAATTTTATCTGTAACTT
>JAFWTP010000273.1 GCA_017518845.1 Neisseriaceae bacterium | reverse complement strand
CATTGCCGCTATAAATTGTGGTGCTGATGCTGTGTATATTGGTGCCAACGATTTTTCGGCTCGCAAGGCTGCTGGCAACTATATTCAGGATATAGAAAAACTTGTAAACTATGCTCATTTTTATAAAGCAAAGGTTTATGTAACGCTAAATACAATTCTCTACGACAATGAATTGCCTATCGTTAATAAACTTATTCGCAACCTTTACAATATTGGCGTGGATGCGCTTATTGTTCAAGATTTGGGAATATTAGAAATGGATATTCCGCCGATAGAACTGCACGCAAGCACACAGATGAATAATTTTGATTTAAAGCGGATTAAGTTTTTTGATGAGATTGGTTTTAAACGCATTGTGCTTGCCCGAGAAACTCCTTTGGAGCGGATTAAAGAGATTCGCAAGAGCATAAATGCTGAAATAGAGTGCTTTATCCACGGTGCGTTGTGCGTTTCGCTAAGCGGACAATGTTATATGAGTGCGGCTATCGGCGGACGTAGTGCCAATCGTGGAGAATGTGCGCAGGCGTGCCGTTTGAAATACGATTTGCTTAATAGTAGGGGAGAGGTTTTGATAAAAGATTCTTATCTATTGTCGCTCAGAGATTTAAATATGACTTCGCATATTGCTGAGATGTACTCTGCTGGTGTAGATTCTCTAAAAATTGAGGGTAGATTAAAGGATAAATCTTACGTGGCAAATATTACCGCTCATTATAGAAAACTGATTGATAATATTTTAGATGGCAAAGTTAAAAAGCCATCATCGGGACACTCTATATTTGATTTTACGCCGTCGCCAGATAAGGTTTTCAATCGTAAATTCACCGATTATTTTGCAGTTGAGCCTAATAAAATGGCTAACCATATTAGTCCCAAATCTTCGGGTGAATATTTGGGTAAGGTGGTTATGATAAGAGGTAACAATTTGAAAATCAAGACCGATGAGGTGATTTCAAATGGTGATGGATTGTGCTGTGTGGTTAATTGCGCAATGTACGGTTTTCGTGTGGAGAAAATCGAGAATGGCGTTATCACAGCCAATTTAAAAGAGAAAATCCCCACAGGCACAGATATTTACCGCAATCTCGACATCAAGTTTCAACAAAAACTCGACAACACCAAAACCAACCGCAAAGTTGCCGTTGAGTTTACCGTAACGCTATCGGAAAATGGTTTTTCAATAATTGCTCTTGATGAAGATAATATTGAATGTGAGTATTTTACACAGTTTCAATTGCAGCGAGCCGACAACCAAGAGCGGGCATTTGATAGTCTCACCAATTCGCTACGCAAATGTGGCGAAAGGTTTGAATGTAAGCGTATTACGATTGATTTTGACGAATCACCTTTTATCCCAAACTCTGTTATTAACGAAGCCCGTCGCAATATTTTGCAAATGCTTGAACAAAAGCGTATTAAATCTTTTAGACCAAAAGATTCGCCCAAACCCTCTGGCAATGTTTCATATTTTGAAACCGAAGGCGGATATAGGCTCAATGTTTCAAACCATCTGGCTAAGGAATTTTACAAAAAACACGGCTGTAACGTTGCTCAGCAGGCATTTGAACTCCAAAACTCTACCAAAGGTCTTGAACTTATGACCACACGCTATTGTATACGTCGCGAATTGGGTT
>JAFWTP010000272.1 GCA_017518845.1 Neisseriaceae bacterium | reverse complement strand
TTCATCTTTATTTAATTTTTTTCTTTTATTTTTTCCCCCCCTTCAGTAAGGGGGAAAAAATAAAAAAAGTATATAGATAATATTTATTTATTTTATATTAATGTACTGCGGGGGTTGCTGGCCCCCGATGCTGTCCCCCGATGCTATCCCCTAAAAGTGGGGTTCGCCGACCCCTATTTTATGCAGACAAATACAGACAATAATCTAATATGACACTATGCCACACAATAAACGGCGCAAATCTACGTTAATAAACCAGACACAGCCCAGACAATAAACAGCACACAATACAATTTATAAACCTATAAAACAAATAATTATGATTGAATACACAATTAAGATTAACAACGGAAACGAAAATATTGGCAGCAATGCCAAAAGCATCACCGTCAAAGAGAAAGTAAAAACGGCCGGAGTCAAAGACCTTTCGAGGGAAATAAACTTGTTGAATAAATTGATACCTGAGCAAGTCGCAGCCGCCGTCCTGGATAACTTCTGCGAAGCCGCCGCCAATCTTATGTCGATGGGTTAGGCCGTCGTGCTCAAGAGCCGGGGAAAGGCGGCAATACGATTGATCCCAGATGTAAAATTAAATGGCCGAAATATAACGCTCGCCCGCGCTCAGCAGCTGGACAGCACCATCACAGACCTAACCGAAGAAAACGCCGGCGATCTGGTGCAGCGTGTCGGTGTGCGCGTGCGGGCGCGTGCTGTATGTGCCCCGGCATTAACTGAGTTGATCCAGTCCGCCGGCGTATCGACACAGAAAACAAACATTATAAATGTGCCTAAAATATTGAGAGCCAACGACAACGGCACCACTCCAAGCACCGGCGGCACAACGCCCAGCGGTGAAAATCCAAACGACGGAAACGATTAAACAACAATAAATCAACACTTTATAGCGGTGAAAACATTTTCACCGCTTTTTTATTGCAAAAAAAGCAAAAAACGAGCCGCGAAAGTGCCATTTTGTAGTACTATTTTTGTTTTTATGCAAAAATATTTTCAATTATAAAACACAATAAAACAACACTTTGTAAAATAATTGTGCAAAATAATAAAAAAAAATTTGTCGGTTTAAAAATAAGTTGTATTTTCGCAACGTCAATTAAAGAAAAACAATTAAAACCCTTCCACAATGACACACGCAGAAATAAAAGAGGTTATAACCTCGAAGGACGACCAGTTCTTTATGATCAACGGCAATTATGCCCCCCGTTCTCACTACAAGTTTATTATGTCTTTAGGCCGCGTCTGGCCTTGCTGCGCCGCTCAGGTGAAAGCCTGGGAGCGTATGGACCGCCGCCTCGACGTTATGAATTGGCAAGACATCGAACGCTGCGAGAAATTAATGAATCGCCACGGCTACGCCGGTGACTATCGCCCCACCAAGTCAAAAAGGTGGGCACGTCTGGCCAACACGACCGACCTGCTCGCCGCATTTAAAGCTGAGTTCTGCAAGTAATCAAAATTTTTGCCAAACCTCAAAACCTTCCACAATATGGCAATCAAAAATTATAACGTAATCAATAGCGCCGCAGCCGGTTGGCCCGGTGGGTTCTGTGGAAGGTACCCAGATGGCGGCGCTTTTTATAATCTTTTAAAATCCTTCCACAATGAAAAAACAGCAAGCCATTAACGCCGTGAAAAGCGTTGAAATCAAATGCA